>JAUYUF010000229.1 GCA_030694835.1 Flavobacteriaceae bacterium
TTTTTGAAATTGAGTTGTAGTAATGCAACAAGCTGAAATTACCTCATGTGTTTTACCCGATAATTTCTGTAGCATTTCAATAGCTTCTTCTCTGTTAGTAGATTTTGCTAATGATTTTCCATCTAACCAAACAATAGTATCAGCTGTAATTAGTAAATCATTTTCTATTAATTCATCTTTAAATGCATTTGCTTTTAACACGGCTAAATAATCAGCTATATCAGCACCTTTAAGATGATTAGGGTAATGCTCATCCGTATTTTTTAATTTGACTTCAAATGAAAGGTTGAGCTCATTTAAAAATTGTTGTCGTCTGGGTGACGCTGATGCTAAAATGATATTATATTTTGATAATTTATTAGATAACATTTTTGATAGATAAAGTTATTAATAGAATTGAAAAAACTCCAGTTAACATACAAATTTTAAGGATTTTGCTCAAATAACCGAAATCATTTTTTGATACTGAAAAATATAGTTTTATAGCAAAATAAATTAGTGGAAAAATAATAGCGATTATAAAATAATAAAAGATAATTGTATTTAATGGTAAATAATTAATCGTAAAGTATATTAAAGCAATTACCAATAATAAAGTTAAGAACCCGATAAACAGTTTTGAAAATTTAATTCCAATAAATATTGGTAAAGTATTCATATTTAATTTATTATCACCATTTATATCTTCTACATCTTTAACTATTTCTCGAATAAAATTTATCAAAAAAGCAAAAATTGAAAATTCAAAAATGAGCTCGAATAATAGATAATGTAAACCTAAATCATTTGATTTTACATTGAGAATTAAATCCAAATAACCAAGTATAAGTACACTTAAACTTATTAAGGATGCTACTAAAATATTTCCTATTATTGGAGTTTTCTTTAGAGTTGTACTATAAAAATATAATAGGAAAGACACTATAATTGAAATGCTTGAAAAAATGGGTTTTTGTAAAAAATTCGCCAAATAAAATCCCATTAAAACGCCAGATATATTAAAAATAAAATACCAATTATACGCCTGAGAAATTGAAAATTTAGTTCCAATAAAAATTTTATTAGGCTTGTTAATCTTATCTGTTTCAATATCTTGTATATCATTAATAATATAACCTGCTGCAGCAATTAATACAATGCTAGTCAGTAAAATAATAAATCTGAAATGATCTAATGAATAATTATCAGCAAAAATATTGATAAATCCATATTTAATAATGAGTAGAGTAGAGGCTAAAATAACCAAGTTTTTCCAACGGATTAGTTGTAAAAAGGACAGACATTTCATTAATATTTCTTTTTCAAACGATCTATATCACGTTTGGTATCTTTTTCTTTTAAATTTTCTCTTTTATCATACAATTTTTTACCTCTACAAAGTGCAATTTCTAATTTTGCCCACCCTTTGTCAGTTAAAAATAGTTTTAGAGGAATGATGGTCAATCCGGCGTTGTTAACTTCTTTCTGTAATTTTTTAAGCTCACGTTTTGTCAATAATAACTTTCGCTCACTTTTAGGTTTGTGATTGTAGTAGTTGCCATGTGCATATTCTTCGATATACATATTAATCACAAACAGCTCTCCAGTTTCATTAAACTCACAAAAACTCTCAGTGATACGTGCTTTACTCTCACGAACAGATTTTATTTCGGTTCCGGTAAGTTTGATACCAGAAATATACGTTTCAATAATTTCATATTCGAAACGCGCCTTTTTATTTTGTATGTTGATTTTTTTCTGCATTACACAGGCAAAGGTATTGAAAACACTTGAAAAATTGATTTAATAAAAATTAAAAATCGATGTGTAACAGAAGATTAGAAATCTGATTTTCTCTTATAGTGATAATATAAAGATGAGAAAATTCAGCATCATCAATTTCTGGGTATTTTTCTTGATTGATTAATGTATTTACAAATTGTGGAATGGTGTTACTATGACCAACAATCAATATATTTTTACCTTTTGTGTCTTGCTTAAATTGATTAAAATCAATCTTAGTTGGCTGATATAACTTAATTTCTAATTCCTCTGAAATAGCAATTGGTTCGGCCGTTTTTAAAGTTCTTGTAAAATTGGTAGAATAAACAGCATCAAATGAAATATGTTTAAGTACTTTTTTCCAGTTTTCAGCTCTTAAAACTCCGCGTTCACTCAAATCAGGATTTTTATCTGTTGGATTACTTCTCACTTTTTCGGCATGACGTATCAAATAAAAAGTAGTAGTTTCTGTATTTTGCTGAGCTGAGATTGTCATAAAACTTATGATGAAAACAAATAACAATATCCTTTTTTGCATGATTATTTTTTTATAAAGAAACAAAAAAAACTGCCAGAGGCAGTTTTTAAACACTTATTTTTTATTTCTAAAAACCAATTTGTCATCAAAGGCATCTAATATAATAGAACTGTCTTGCGTAATTCTGCCAGATAATAATTCTTTAGAAAGTTCATTTAATACCTCTTTTTGAATTACTCTTTTAACTGGTCTGGCGCCATATTGAGGGTCAAATCCTTTTTTTGATAAACTTATCAAGGCATCTTCAGTAGTTTCTAAGTGTATATTTTTCTCTGCTAATAGTTTTGAAACTCCTTTTAATTGAAGTTGAACAATTTCTCTAATTTCCATTTCATTTAATGGTGTAAACATGATTATTTCATCAATTCTATTGATAAACTCTGGACGAATACTTTGTTTTAATAGTGCCATTACTTCCAGTTTTGTAAACTCCGTAATAGTGTCACGTTCAGCCATTTTAATATGTTCAAACTTCTCTTGTATGATATGAGATCCCATATTGGAAGTCATGATAATTATGGTATTTTTAAAATCAGCAACACGACCTTTATTGTCGGTTAAACGTCCTTCATCTAGCACTTGTAGTAATATATTAAAAGTATCTGGATGCGCTTTTTCAATTTCATCTAACAAAATTACAGAATACGGTTTTCTTCGAACGGCTTCAGTTAACTGTCCACCTTCTTCATAACCAATAGATCCTGGAGGTGCTCCCACTAAGCGACTCACCGCATGTCGTTCTTGATATTCACTCATATCAATTCTTGTGAGTGCATTTTCATCATTAAAAAGATAAGTTGCTAAGGCTTTTGCTAATTCGGTTTTTCCTACACCTGTTGTTCCTAAAAACAAAAAAGTACCAATAGGTTTTTTCATGTCTTGTAAACCAGCTCTAGAACGTCGAACAGCATCTGCAACTGCAACAATAGCCTCTTCTTGACCAACAATACTTTTGTGAAGCTCTTCTTCCAGATGCAATAATTTTTCACGATCACTTTGTAACATTTTCTGAACAGGAATCCCAGTCCATTTGGCAACAACTTCGGCGATATCTTCACTTGTAACTTCTTCTCTTACAATTGATTTATGTGGATTTTCAGTTAATTTTTTTTGTAATTGTTGAAGTAAACTTTCCTGTTCTTGAATCTTACCATATCTAATCTCAGCTACTAAACCATAATTTCCTTCACGTTCAGCACGTTCCGCTTCTAACTTCAAATTTTCAATCTTTTCTTTTGCATTTTGAATATTATCAACTACATCCTTTTCAGATTTCCATTTAGCCGTATAAACATCCTTTTCATTTTTGAGTTCTGTTACTTCTTTTTTTAGAGTTTCTAATTTCTTGGTATCATTTTCTCTTTTAATAGCCTCAATTTCAATTTCTAACTGCATTATTTTACGATCGAGCACATCTAGTTCTTCTGGTTTAGAATTAATTTCCATTCGAAGTTTTGCTGCCGCTTCATCCATTAAATCGATAGCTTTATCAGGTAAAAATCTATTGGTAATGTATCGGTTTGATAATTCAACCGCAGCAATAATAGCATTGTCTTTTATTTGAACTCTATGGTGAGTTTCATATTTTTCTTTAATTCCCCTCAAAATAGAAATAGCACTTTCTACATCTGGTTCATCAACAATAACTTTTTGAAAACGTCTTTCCAATGCTTTGTCTTTTTCAAAATATTTTTGATATTCATCTAAAGTAGTGGCGCCAATGGCTCTTAACTCTCCACGAGCTAAAGCTGGTTTTAAAATATTGGCAGCATCCATGGCACCTTGTCCGCCACCGGCTCCAATAAGCGTATGGATTTCATCAATAAATAATACAATTTGTCCTTCAGCAGATATCACTTCTTTAACAACAGATTTTAATCGTTCTTCAAATTCTCCTTTGTATTTAGCGCCAGCAATTAATGCTCCCATATCTAAAGAATAAATAATCTTGTCTTGAAGATTTTCAGGCACATCACCTTTAACAATTCGATGTGCTAAACCTTCTGCAATGGCTGTTTTGCCAGTTCCGGGTTCACCTACTAAAATGGGATTGTTTTTTGTTCTTCGCGATAAAATTTGAAGTATTCTTCTTATTTCCTCATCTCGTCCAATAACTGGATCTAGTTTGCCATCATTGGCTAATTGATTGAGGTTTTTAGCATATTTATTTAATGAATTATAGGTTTCCTCAGCACTTTGTGATGTTACCTTACTACCTTTTCGAAGTTCTTCTATGGCTTTATTTAGGTTAGATTCTGTAATTCCGTTATCTCTCAATAATTGTCCAACAGTATCTTTTGATTTTACTAATGCTAATAAAAGATGTTCAATTGATACATATTCATCTTTCATTTTTTTAGCAATAGTAGTAGCATCAAATAAAGTTGTAGAAGCAGATTTCGAAAGCATTTGCTCACCACCGGTAACTTTTGGAAAGCTAGTTAAAATATGTACAGTTGTTTGTTGAAGAATTTCATTATTAACACCTAATTTTTGAATTAGAAAAGGAGTTACATTTTCATCAACTTCCATAATTCCTTTCAAAATATGAGCATTTTCTATATGTTGATGCTCTAATCCTTGGGCAATTTGCTGTGCTTGTTGCACTGCTTCTTGACTCTTGATGGTAAAATTATTTAAATTCATCGTTCTTTCCTTTTATTATTTTTAATTTTGAGGCTCAAATTGTATTCCATTGGATATTATTGTTATTTTACAGACAATTTGACGCTTAGTAATTAATTTTAAAGACATTATGTCGTAATTTAATAAGAAGAATATGAGTTTATTTAATCTATTTTCAGGAAATAATCAGGATAAAGAAAAAAAAGAATTTCCTTGGGTGGCTTTAAATGATGTTAATCAATTAAGAGAAAT
>JAUYUF010000116.1 GCA_030694835.1 Flavobacteriaceae bacterium
GTGGATATTATAAATTTGATGATAACTTAACCAGTAAAGCAATGAGACCAAGTGCTACATTAAATAATATTGTAGCTGAAATTTCTTAAATTATTTAAAAATATTTTTGTTGATTTCCAATTAACATTAAACTTACTTTAAAGCTTCAATTAACGTTGAAGCTTTTTTTATACCTTTGATTTATGGAATTTGAAAAAATAACAGAACAATCATCAAAATACAATCATTTAGAAAAAATGAGTATAACTGACTTATTGATGAATATCAATAATGAAGATAAAACGATTCCATTAGCTGTAGAAAAAGCGATTCCTCAAATCGAAATTTTAATTAATGAAATTGTTTTAAAACTTCAAAATGGGGGAAGATTATTTTATATCGGTTCTGGCACAAGTGGCAGATTAGGTATTGTTGATGCATCTGAGTGTCCTCCTACTTTTGGAGTACCAAATGATTTAGTAATCGGAATTATTGCAGGTGGTGACAAAGCAATCCGCAAGGCGGTTGAAAATGCTGAAGACTCAACAGAACAAGGCTGGATGGATTTACAATCTTATCAAATTACCAATAAAGACATTCTTATTGGAATTGCTGCTTCTGGAACTACGCCTTATGTTATTGGTGCACTTGAAAAAGCAAATCAAAACGGAATTGTTACAGCTTGTATTACCATGAATTTAGATAGTCCACTTTCTAGAATTGCAAAATACCCTATTGTAGTTATTGTTGGACCTGAATTTGTAACTGGTAGCTCAAGAATGAAAGCTGGAACTGCTCAAAAACTGGTCTTAAATATGATTTCTACTGCCACCATGATTAAACTTGGAAAAGTAAAAGACAATAAAATGGTTGATATGCAATTAACCAATTATAAACTGGTTGATAGAGGAAGTAAAATGATTGCTTCTGAACTTCAAATTACATTAAAAGAGGCCGAAATATTACTTTTAAAATACGGAAGTGTTCGTAAAGCAATTGATGCTTATCAACCTAAATAATTTTATTGCTGCTTTTTAAAATTTCATAATTTTATTTTATTCAATCGCTATCTACTGATTTATAGTTACTTACACTAATTATTTTAAGTTGTAATTATTCTTGGCACGTTCTTTGAAATTCACTCAACAAGCGGAAGTCGAAAAGCTTGTAGAGTAGACATCATATCAAAGGATGAGATTATGAAAAAATTAGTACTTTTTATGTTAGGATTAGGATTGATGATTCCTAGCTTAACTTCAGCAAACAACTTTAATGGTTACTATGATGAATATAGTCCAGTAGAATTTGAAGAAAATGGCATCTTATTTTTTGTATTTCCTGATGGAGAATTTGAATTTGAAATTCTACGTCCAAGACATATAGATTTAAGTTTCCGATTTAGAAATGGACACGTAAGTTTAGGAAAAAATTTACCGGTTAGAATTGAACAAGATTGTTACGGTAATATTCTTCGAATTGAAAATGTGTACATCGATTACAATCGATTTGGAAAAGTTTCAAGAATTGGTTCAGTAGAGATTTTTTACAACCAAGGAAGAATTCAAAGAATGGGTTATTTAAACATTGTTTATCACCCAATGAATAGAATACAATATATTGGCTATATCAATGATAATCACCGTCATTACAATTATAATAAATATTATAATAATCATTATTCATAT
>JAUYUF010000129.1 GCA_030694835.1 Flavobacteriaceae bacterium
TATACCCTCTTTTTTTCTAATACTCGATTTTTCTTGGAGTTTCAAAAGGTCTTTAATTATTTGGTTATGAACACTTGTAATTTGCTTCATGCTAATTCTTAAAATGCAAAAATAAAAAAAGCAATCGGATGATTGCTCTTAAATTTCTGTTAATCTATTGATTTTTATATTTTTCCGTATATCTCTTAAATAATTTAGTTTGATGAGTTTCTAAACTAATCTTTCTTCCTTGAATAAAAGCATGAATTAATTGATTAGTTCTCATATCTAATGCGTCTCCTTCTGAAATAAATAAGGTTGCATCTTTTCCTTCTTCTAAAGATCCGCAAGTAGTATCAATTCCTAATATTTTTGCGGTATTTAGCGTGATTAAACTTAAAGCTTGTTCTTTTGTTAATCCATAAGCAGCACAGGTTCCAGCATAAAATGGAAGATTTCGAGTATTCATTCTTTCCATATCACCACTATTTTCTAATCCTACTAAAACTCCTTTATCGGTTAATAATTTCGCTAATTTATAAGGTAAATCAACATCATCATTGGCCATTAATGGTAAGTCATGAACTCTGCGCAATAAAACAGGAATTTTATTTTCTCTTAATAAATCTGCAACTTTATATGCTTCGTAACCCTCAACAATTACCATTTTAGTAATACCTTGTGATTTTGCAAACTGAACAGCATCAATAATTGATTTTTCTTCATTAGTATGAATATACATTGTTTTTTTACCATCAAATAAACCATTCATTGATTCGAAAACTACATTTTTTTCTGCTTGTTTTCCCTTTAAATAAGTTTTAGAATTATTAAAAAAAGTAGTCAATTCATCAGTTTGTTTACTGTAATCTTTATTGGGTTCTAATGTTCTGTTTTCACTTCTAAAACCTGCTCTTCTAAAAGTTGAAGGCCAATTAATATGAATACCATCGTCTTCTTTTATGACCGCATCTTTCCAATTCCACGCATCTAATTGAACTATGGAGGAAGTACCAGAAATACGACCACCACGTGGCGTAATTTGTGCAATCAAAATACCAGTAGGACGAACACTTTCCACCACTGGTGATTCTGCATTATAAGCTATAAGACTTCTAATATGAGGATTAAATTCTCCAATCTCATCCATATCATCCGAAGCATTAACGGCATCTATTTCTACCAATCCTAAAGTTGAATTTGGGGAGATAAATCCTGGATAAACATGTTTTCCACTTGCATTAATAATTGTATCGTAAGTATTTGCCGCCAAACGGATTACTCTTGCATCAGCAATCATATTGATTTTCCCATTTTTAATCCCAATTGCACTATTTTCAATAACTTGACCGTTACCGATATGCGCAATAGCGTTCATTATCAAAACAGATTTTGTTTTGGTTGATGCAGGTGTTTGTTGTGCAATAATTGATGTTGAAACAATTATCAAGACTGCTAATATTTTTATTTTTAGATAAGTACTCATAATAATTAATGATTATGTTCTGCATTTATAAATTCTTCTAGAGTATCGCAATGATATTGAACTGGTTGCTTTTTTTGTGGAATCT
>JAUYUF010000136.1 GCA_030694835.1 Flavobacteriaceae bacterium
TCCATGTCTATTATATTTTTTTTATTAGGAATAATAATGGTAATTACTCAACTAAACATGAAATTAAAAATGACTTTAATTATGGAGCCATTTTTGTCTATAATACTCACATTTGGAGGTATTTATATGTTATGGAGAGGACTTAATTGGTTTAAATATATTGTTATTTTATCAGGTATATTGATGGTGTTAACTTATACTATTTCTATAATAATAATTTATTATCAACTGATATTCTCAAAATCTTTATCAAAAAATAAAAGATTAACATCATAATTAATTGTAAATTTGCTTGCAATTAATTATTAAACTAATTGCAACATGACTTCTCCAAAAATTCTTTCTGAAGGACTTACTTATGATGA
The DNA here is from genome assembly GCA_030694835.1 of Flavobacteriaceae bacterium. Classification (GTDB taxonomy): domain Bacteria; phylum Bacteroidota; class Bacteroidia; order Flavobacteriales; family Flavobacteriaceae; genus JAGXRT01. The sequence continues at coordinate 366 of JAUYUF010000136.1, forward strand.
TGTTTTGTTAATTCCTTCTTATTCAGAGGTGTTACCAAGTAACGTTAATATTCAATCTCGATTTTCTAAAAATATTACCTTAAATGTACCTATTGTTTCAGCTGCAATGGATACAGTTACAGAAGCTGCAATGGCAATTGCTATGGCACGTGAAGGTGGTATTGGTGTGCTTCATAAAAATATGACTCCAGAACAGCAAGCTAATGAAGTTAAAAAGGTGAAACGTGCAGAATCAGGAATGATCATTGATCCTATTACATTAACAATTGATGCCAATGTTAATGATGCTAAAAATTTAATGAGAGAATATAGTATTGGTGGAATTCCTATTGTTGATGTAGATATGAAGTTATTGGGGATTGTTACAAATCGTGATTTACGATTTGAAAAAGATAACAACAGAGCTATTAAAGAAGTTATGACTTCTGAAAACTTAATCACGGTAAAAGAAGGAACTTCTCTTGTTCAAGCGGAAGAAATTCTACAAGATTATAAAATTGAAAAATTACCTGTTATTAATTCAAAAGGAAAACTAGTCGGATTAATAACCTTCAGAGATATTGAAAAAGTACGTGAAAATCCAAATGCTAATAAAGATAATTTTGGGCGTTTAAGAGTTGCTGCAGCTATTGGAGTTACCAAAGATGCTTTAAATCGCGCTACTTTATTAGCAAAGGCTGGGGTTGATGCATTAGTTATTGATACGGCACATGGACATTCTAAAGGAGTAATTGCTATTTTAAAAGATCTTAAAACAGCATTTCCAACCATTGATATGGTAGTTGGTAACATTGCAACAGGTGAAGCAGCTAAATATTTAATAGAAGCTGGTGCAGATGCTGTAAAAGTGGGAATTGGACCTGGTTCTATTTGTACAACTAGAGTTATTGCAGGAGTTGGATTTCCTCAGCTTTCAGCCATTATGGAAGTTTATAATGCCATAAAAGATAGTGGAATTCCTATTATTGCTGATGGTGGAGTTCGATATACTGGAGATATTGGAAAAGCGATTGCAGCCGGAGCCGATTGTGTAATGTTAGGTTCATTATTGGCTGGAACGAAAGAAAGTCCGGGAGAAACCATCATTTTTGAAGGTCGTAAATTTAAATCGTATCGCGGAATGGGTTCTATTGAAGCCATGAATGAAGGCTCAAAAGATCGCTATTTTCAAGAAGACACTAAAAAATTAGTACCCGAAGGAATTGTTGGTAGAGTTCCTTATAAAGGTGAAATAAATGAAACCATGTATCAATTTGTTGGCGGATTGCGTTCTGGTATGGGTTATTGCGGTTCTAAAGATATCGAAATGCATAAAGAAGCTAAATTTGTTAAAATTACGGCAGCAGGAATTAGAGAAAGTCATCCACATAATGTGACTATTACAAAAGAAGCACCTAATTATTCGAGGTAGAAATTAGTTGTAAAGTTTAAATGTTGAATGTTAAAAACTGAAAACTACTTTCTAAACTACCTGATTAATTGGATTTTTATCTAAGAAATGTTTGATATTATCTATAGTTATAGCTGCTCTACGTTCGAGTGCTTCTTTTGTTTTATAAGCAATATGCGGAGTTAAAATACAATTTTCAGATTTCAATAATTCTAAATCCTGAGGGGCTGGTTCTACATCATAAACGTCTATTGCTGCCCCAGCAATTACATTTTGATTAAGTGCATTTGTCAATGCTAATTGGTTAATAATGGGTCCGCGAGCTGTATTGATTATAAAAGAGGTTGGTTTCATTTGACTGAATTGTTTAGCATCAATCAAATTCTTAGTTTTTTCATTTAAGGGTGTATGAATTGAAAGTATATCAACTTTTGCACATAATTCATTGATATCATCTAAATAAATTCCCCCCAGTTTTATAAAATCTTGATTTTGTGAACGCGACCAACCCACAATTTCGCAGCCAAAAACCTTGAATAATTCAGCAACACGAGTCCCAATAGTTCCTGTACCAACAATTCCAATTGTTTTATTTCTAAGTTCTTGTCCCGCTGGATAATTCCATCCACCATTTTTTATTAGATGATTGGTTTTAGGAATATCACGTAATAGGGAAATGGCTAACCCGATGGTTAATTCAGCCACCGCATCAGTTGCGTAGGAGGGAACATTGCAAACAATTATATTATTTTGATTACAGTAGTTAATATCCACTATATCATAACCTGTGAATGCTACCGCTATTAATTTCGTATTTGGAAATCTTTTTAAAAGAGTTTCATCCACTTTTTCTTTGATTGTAATGATAATTTGAACTTTTTCATCGATTAAATTGATATCAGAAAAACCATAAATTAGCTGATTTTCAATGCTTAAAGTCGATAATAAGTCATTCAATTTTAAGGATGAAATTCCTAAATCTTGTAAAATTAATATTTGTGACATAATTTATTTTGTATTTTTTACTTTTTTCTATTCGCTTTTTTTGTTTA
>JAUYUF010000146.1 GCA_030694835.1 Flavobacteriaceae bacterium
CTATCGACTGCACATGCCCGCAGTGGGAGCATTTCCATTACCACAGCTTCATATCCGCGCCGAACAGCCTCTCCCCCTCTGCAAGCCAGTCTTTCAGAAGGATTTCTTTCAGGTCGTGACCTTCGATGCTTCCGTTATTGCTGAGTTGGATTTTGGGCATATCTATGACCTCTCCATTTCTGTAGCAAAGATAGTGACAGAACCATCATAGAAGGAATACATTGTATCACCATCAAAGATACCAACCACTCGTGGCTCCGTTTTGCTCTTGACATTTGCTATAATATGACCGTTTAACTTGAAGAGATAGTTCATATTAAACCTCGGATAAACAGGAGATCTCAAAGCTATATTTATTATCTGGTTTGGGGCACTCTACTTGTCTGCACTTCCCTTTTCCTGCACCACAACCCAGGATTGTTCCTTTCGGATTGTCTGCGTGTAAAAGCTCTGCTTTACATTTTAATACTATCATATCATTTTAGCCTTTAGCTCCTCAGTCTCCTTCATCTTCTGGTCTATCTGCTTCTGTATTTCCGCATTGGTAATCGCTTTTTTCTCATCTTCCGTGAACTCCATTGCTGTCACAAGGTTAAGTTCTTCAAAAGTCCTGGGCAAGAATGTAACAGCGACCTCACCATCCCCGACAGGATGCCCGTACACTGCCTCAAGCCAGTCCTTACCTTCAAGATGCTGTTGTTCCAATTTCGCTCTCGTTTCGCTGCTGATTGAACCCCCCATGAACATCTCTATTTTACCGTCCTGAAAATGGAATGTAAACGCGTCCCAGTATAAACGGAACGTTCTGAACCGCTCCTCAGTTAGCCGCATGAACAGCAACCGGCTTTCCTCTCTGCTACTCAGGATCCCTTCAATATTTTTCCGCCTACCTACCCAGCAGGCAGTAAACACATGCTCAGGGAACACTCTTGTAAAGTAAAATTCCCACATCTCTTTCGATTTTATCCCGGTAATGTCGTATATCGCATCCGGGTTCAAGTCCTTTTTATCCATGCACTTCAAACTCCTAAACTCGCTATGAATTTTATTGTTTCCTCGGTACCTTCATGTCGTGCAAGTTTGAAATTAGCTTCAGGGAAAACTACCTTAGTCCCGCATTTGCATTTTAAAATCATGAACGCCGTATGGCGTCCTCCAGTCAACCCCACTTTAATCTCTTCTGCACCCGGTATATCGTACCTGTGTTTGTGGAATAACTTCCTGAATCTTATCCACTGAATGCGGACCCGGGCTGTCAGTTCAGTTGAGACCGAAATCATTGCAGCCCATATCTTCTCTGCATCTTCCATAGAAACGTCCTTCACACTCCCCACCTCAGTTCTCCGTCCCAGAAGGGCATGGAGACTTTTACTTCTTTTTCGTTTTCGTCATATGAAATTACGCGTATTTTTGCATGACTTTCGCTATAGTTCTCAATGATAACCACTCTGCGCTCTTCCAGAATTATTTCCTTTTCC
>JAUYUF010000155.1 GCA_030694835.1 Flavobacteriaceae bacterium
TTGCAATAATCCACCATTTAAAACCAATCATATAACCATAATCATTTATTCCTGTATTATAAATAGTCAATGAGGGATTTATAGCATTTGATGACGGTAAAAATACTGGAAATAATACTGAAGCAGTAGTAGCTAATCCTCCAAAAATAAATAAGGAAGAAAACAAAAATCCAACACCTTCATTTTTAAATCGATTGAGTAAAAAAAGACCTAAAATTCCAACAATTGCCAAAACTGGAAATATATTTAGAATTGGATATTTTGCTAAGTTTTTAAATGAACCGTTTAAATGTGAAATCCATAAATAAATAGTGACTACTGTTAATAACAACATAACAACTGATAATTTTGGAACTAGTTTCTTTAACTTTTCATTTATACTACTATTAGTTTTAAAAATTATCCAATTGGCTCCATGAATAGTAAGTGTTGCCACTGATAAAATTCCAATTAAAATAGTAAACCAATCTAAAATACCTTCATGAACAGATAAGGGTGAGAAGTTCTCATTCCAAAGAGGAGTGAAAAAATAATGCGCTTCATATTTAGAAAATGCTAATTCTACGCCACCTAAATTAACCCCTCTTACAACATTTCCTAATGCCGCACCAAAAAATAAAGCGAGTAAAAAACTAGCAACACCAAATGCTTTATCCCATATTTTATGCCACAAATGATTATTTACAACACCTCTAAACTCGAGTCCTAAAGCTCTAAAAATAAGCATCCATAATATCATCATTAGAGGCAAATAAAAACCACTAAAGATGCTTGCATATAAAGTTGGAAAAGCAAAAAACATTAACCATCCGAAAACAATTAGCCATACTTCATTAGCATCCCAAAATGGACCTATTACTTTGTGAATAGCCTTTTTGTCCTCTTCATTTTTAGCATAAAACATATGTATTATACCAGCTCCAAAATCATATCCATCTAAAATGGCATAAATAATTATCGTTCCAATTAAAATGATAAACCAAAATATTTCCGTAATTATTTCTTAGCTGTTATGGGTCCTTTATATATTATTTTCCCAACCAATATCAAGAATAACATTCCTAATAATAAATATAAACCAATAAATCCGAGTAATGTAAATAAGGTATTTCCTGATGAAACTGTTGGAGAAACACCATCAGTAGTTCGCATTAAATTATAAACCAACCATGGTTGCCTGCCTAATTCAGCAGTATACCAACCGGCTGTATTGGCAATATATGGAAATGGTATAGCTGCAATCATAATCCACAGAATCCACTTTGTTTGAAATAATTTCTTACTATAAAGAAAAAAGGCTGCTAACATCATCAATCCAATAAATAAAGTTCCTAAACCTGCCATGATATGATAAGCATAATATAAACCTGAAATGTTAGTAGGGTGTGTTGAAGGTTCAAATTCGTTTAGCCCTTTAATTTCTGCATCCCACTTTTGATACGTGAGAAAACTTAACATATTGGGTACTTCAATTTTATTATCTAATTTTTGCTCTTTAATATTGGGTTGACCTATTAACACAATTCCAACACCTTCTTCCGTTTTAAAAATTCCCTCCATTGCAGCAAAAGTAACAGGTTGATATTTTATAAGGTTTTTAGCCATTAAATCACCTGTTGGAACAGCCAATAAAATGCTAGATACCAATCCAAAAACTACCCCAGTTTTTACAAATAGTTTACCATATTCAGAATGTTTATTATTAAGAATGTAAAAAGCTCCTATACCACCAACAACAAATGCGCTGGTAAGAACAGAACCTAATTGATTGTGGAAAAATGCAGGATATAACCACGGATTGGAAAATAATGCTGAAAAATTAGTTAAAACAAATTTTCCGTTTTCTAAAATTTCATACCCAACAGGATTTTGCATCCAAGAATGTGTTGCAATTATTAAATAACCACTTGCCCATGAACCTAGAAAAACTAAAAATCCGGTAAGAAAATGTAATTTTTGACCTAATAATTTCTCTCCAAAAAGGAATAAACCCAAAAAAGAAGATTCCAAAAAAAAGGAAAACATACCTTCCATGGCAAGAGTATGACCGATGATTCCGCCGGTTAATTCAGAGAATTTCGCCCAATTGGTTCCGAATTGAAATTCCATTGGAATTCCAGTAACGACACCCATTGCAAAATTAAGGGCAAAAATTTTCATCCAAAATTTAGCGGCATTATTATATTTTTCGAGTTGAGTTCTTAAAAATTTCCACTTAAAATAAACTATTATCACAGATAACCCCATCGTAAGTTGCGGAAAGAGGTAATGAAACGTAATTGTAAAAGCAAATTACATTCGACTAAAAAACAGAGCTTCTTCCATTAATATTGACGGTTAAAAACAGTAAGTTAGGAAACTATATTTGTTTATTCTTCTGAACTCATTCTTCCGGTGGCGCAACTCACAAAAGATTTTGCTTTGTGAATTAAAGTGTTGGCATCACCAACTTCGGGATATCCCATATGGGTTAATTTTTCTTTCACTTTTATCACCAATTCATCAGAAACGGCATCAAAAGAAACTTCACTTGTTTCTAAATTAACATCAATATTGTCGATTCCTTCGATAGTTAATAATCCTTTTTTAATTGAATTGGCACATCCACCACATTTTAAATTTACTATTTGAAGTATGTTTTTCATGATTTTTAACTTTTTTTAGAAACACAAAAATACAACAGAAATCTGTTATTACTTAATTATTACAATCAATTTATGTTATTAAAAAGTTGCTTTCTAAATACAATTAAGAAAAGTTTTTAATGCCTCCATAAACATCAATAGTTTGATGGATGGAATTTTTCTTTAAAATAGAAGCAGCAATAATAGAACGATAACCTCCTTGGCAAATTATATAATATTGATTATCAGCATCAAATTCATGAAGGTTGCTCAATAGAGATTCTAAAGGAATATTTTTTGAACCATTTATATGCTGATGTTGAAACTCTCGTTCAGATCTAACATCTATAATTGATTGAAAATCTATATTATCAACTTCTTGAATAAAATTGGTTGGATAAATAAAATTATACGTTTCTATTTGAAATTTCTCTTTTATCCACGCTTCTATTCCGCCTTCTAAATATCCTTTGATATTTTTAAATCCAGCTCTGTTAAATCTATAGGTCAATTCGTTTAAATCTATATTATCTTCGGTAATTAGATATATTTCTTCAGATTTATCTTGTATTAATACATGTGACCAAGCTTCAATATTTCCTTGAATTCCAATAAAAATTGATGAGGGAATTGAACCTGTTGTAAATATTGAAGAAGTAAAACGAGTATCAATTATCAATACTTTTTGATCAATCTTAAGTTTTAAATCTATAGCTGAAATAGGATTTAAGGAATTTGAAAATAAATTTTTCATTATTATCAATTCCTTAAAATAATTTTTCTTGAGAAGATGTTTTAATAATTCCTAAGTGTTTATAGGCATGCTCGGTAACTTCTCTGCCGCGTGGAGTTCTCATTATAAATCCTTGTTGAATTAGGAATGGTTCATAAACTTCTTCAATAGTTTCAGCATTTTCTCCAACAGCTGTAGATAAAGTACTAATTCCAACTGGACCTCCTTTAAATTTTTCTATGATTGTTTTCAATATTTTATTGTCCATTTCATCCAATCCATGAGCATCAACATTTAACGCTTTTAAAGCATATTTTGCAATTTCGATGGTGATGGTTCCGTCACCTTTAATTTGAGCAAAATCACGAACTCTTCGAAGTAACGCATTTGCAATTCTTGGTGTACCTCTACTTCTACCTGCAATTTCTATAGCAGATTCCATGGTAATTGGCATTTTTAATATCTTAGAACTTCTTTGAACAATTGTGGTCAACAACTCAGTATTATAATATTCTAATCTACTGCTAATTCCAAAACGAGCTCTCATCGGTGCTGTTAATAAACCAGAACGGGTTGTAGCACCAATTAGAGTAAATGGTTCTAAATTAAGTTGAATACTTCGTGCATTGGGTCCACTTTCAATCATGATATCAATTCTAAAGTCTTCCATTGCAGAATATAAATATTCTTCAACAATTGGACTCAATCGATGGATTTCGTCAATAAACAACACATCTCTTGCTTCTAAATTAGTCAACAAACCAGCTAAATCGCCAGGTTTGTCTAATACGGGACCTGATGTAATTTTAATCCCGACATTGAGTTCATTTGCTAAAATGTTGGCTAAGGTAGTTTTTCCTAAACCAGGAGGGCCGTGAAACAAAGTGTGATCTAACGCTTCACCTCTTTGATTGGCAGCTTCAACAAATATTTTTAGATTTTCGAGTACATTTTCTTGACCAGTAAAATCATCAAAACTCAAAGGTCTTAATCTTTTTTCTACTTCAACATCTTCATTAGTGAAGTTATCTTTATCTGGATTTAAATGCTCATTCATAGGTGCAAAGATACTAATTATAAGCTTTGTTTTAAGGTTGATTTTGTACTGCGAATAAAAACAAAAAATCCTGAACAATGTTCAGGATTTTGTAGTTTAATCAATATTATAATAATGAAAGTTTTCACTTTCTTTTACGAAAGGACTTCGTTTTGCTAGTAACGGCGCTTTTGTTAGTGCATTGAAAATAATATATATAAAACAACCCAATAACAATAAGACTGAAGATATTTCTGGAATACCAATTATCCATTGGTCTCCAACCGTTGCTGGCATTATCATTACAAAAATATCAATATAATGTCCTATTAAAATTACAATTCCGGTTACAATTACAATTCCGTAAACTTTTTTATAATCACTATTCATTAAAACAATTAACGGGAATACGAGATTTAAGACTACCATTCCAAGGAATGGAATTTTATAATCATTCATTCGGGTGATAAAATAAGTAACTTCTTCAGGAATATTTGCATACCAAATCAACATAAATTGAGAGAACCATAAATAAGCCCAGAATACACTAAATCCGAACATATATTTAGCTAAATCGTGAATATGACTATTGTTTACATTTTCTAAATATCCTTTAGATTTTAAGTAAATAGTAACAATTGCTATTGTAGTAACTGAAGACACAATCATACTTGAAAAAATATACCAACCAAATAATGTACTAAACCAATGAGGGTCTAAAGACATAATCCAATCCCATGACATCATTGATTCTGTAACGATAAAGAATACTAAAAATGCAGCTGATAATTTAAATAATTTGAAGTAATTTTTATCATCAGTTGCTGTGTCTTGTGCAATGGTATATTTACGAGAGAAATAACGATAAGCATTCCAACCGATCATATATATCGCTGCTCTAATTAAGAAAAAAGGAACGTTTAAATATCCACTTTTATTTGCAATCAGTTCATCATATTTAGCACTTTCTGGGTTTAATAATTCTGGATTCATCCATACAAATAAGTGGTTAAAATCAAGACCTGAGAATACTAAAAACACAAAAAGCAATAAGGTTCCGAAAGGTAAATAAGCTGTAATAGCCTCCATCACTCTAAATAGAACTACTGACCAACCTGCTTGAGCGGCATGTTGAATTGCGTAAAATGCAAGAACACCCAAAGCTATCATCATAAAGAAAAATATAGCTACATATAAAGCTGCCCAAGGTCTATTTTGAAGTTGGTGCAATACATGAAGTGAATGCTCGTCGGTTGCACTAGCAGACATATTATCAGTTGTTTGATGAGCTACTTCGGTTGTTACTTCATGAGATGATTTTACATCTTCTAAAGTAGGAACAGTTAAAAATCCGTAAATAACTCCTATAGCTCCAATAAGTATGAGCGCAAATGCAAAATTTCTTAATGTATTAGGTAATTGGTACATCATAATCTTCTTATTAATAATGCTATTATTGTAATTCTGATTTTAATTTTTCTACGTATTGAACAATTTGCCAACGTTCATTTTCGCGTAACTGGGAAGCGTGAGAGCCCATAAGGTTTCTTCCATACATAATAACATGGTATATACTTCCTTCTGTGATTTGTCTATCTTTATAATTAGGTATTCCCAAAAATTTCTCTCGTTGTGAAAGCACTCCTTGTCCATCTCCTTTAATTCCATGACAAGTAGAACAATATATTTCAAATAAATATTTACCCTGCGCTAAATTTTTGTCATCTTTAACTATAGGTGATTTTAAATTCTTCTTTGCCGATTCATATCCTAACTCAGAATCTGGATATTCGTAAGGTATTTTTCCTCGAGCTATAGAATGTACAACAGGTTTTTGAGCTGAAATACTATCTTTAAAAACAGGGTTTTTGCTATAGGTTTCATATCCTGAAGATTGATACATGTCTTTATTGGCCATGTATTGATAGTTAGGATTACGTTTGTCTTTACAAGAAATTAATAAACTTAAAGCTATTAAAAATAATATGCTATATTTTGATAATAATTTCATAATCTGATTAATTTTCAATTAGTTTGATTTCAACAGCACCGGTTTTATTTAATAAAGCTTTTAGCTCTTCTTCATTATCTCCAACTGACATTTCTACTAAAAACATATCATCAGTTGTTCTTGGATCAGGATTTTCAGCTTCTTTAAATGGCCAAAGTCTACTTCTGAAATAGAAAGTAATTACCATTAAATGCGCCGCAAAAAATACAGTCATTTCAAACATAATTGGCACAAAAGCCGGCATATTTTGATAGTAAGAGAAATTCGGTTTTCCTCCAATATTCAGAGGCCAATCTACAATCATAATATAATCCATCATCCAAATGGAAAAAATAAGGCCTATAAATCCATAAATAAATGCAGCATATGCCAAACGTGTATGAGGAACTCCCAAAGCTTTTTCTAAACCATGAACTGGAAAGGGTGTAAATACTTCATCAATAGTATAGTTTTTTTCACGAATTTCCTTGATAGCATGTAATAATACATCATCATCATTATAAAGGGCATGTATCTTTTTAGTGCTTGTTTTCATCTCTCAATTTTTTAAAATTTTCACCTGATGATTTTAATATCGTTTTAACCTCAGCTTGTGCTATAACTGGGAAAGTACGTGCATATAATAAGAATAAGACAAAGAAAAATCCTATTGTTCCTATAAATATTCCGATGTCTACAAAAGTTGGCGAGAACATCGTCCATGATGATGGTAAATAATCTCTGTGTAATGAAGTTACAATAATAACGAAACGCTCAAACCACATTCCAACATTTACAACTATTGAAATTATAAAGGAGAATACTATACTTGTTCTTAATCTTTTTGACCACATTAATTGTGGAGAAAAAACATTACAAGTCATCATCAATAAATAAGCCCACCAATAAGGTCCTGTAGCTCTATTTAAAAATGCATATTGTTCATATTCTACTCCTGAATACCAAGCAATAAATAACTCTGTAATATAAGCTACACCAACAATTGAACCTGTTATCATAATAACAATGTTCATTAATTCTATATGCTGAACGGTAATATAATCTTCTAAATTGGAAACTTTTCTCATGATGATAAGCAAGGTGTTTACCATTGCAAATCCAGAAAAAATAGCCCCAGCAACAAAGTATGGTGGGAAAATGGTAGTATGCCAACCTGGAATTACAGATGTTGCAAAGTCAAATGATACTATCGTGTGAACTGATAATACAAGAGGAGTTGCTAAACCTGCTAATACTAAGGAAACTTCTTCAAAACGATTCCAGTCTTTTACTCTTCCACTCCATCCAAAACTTAATAAACCATAAATTTTCTTTTGAAATGGTTTGATGGCTCTATCTCGTAACATCGCAAAATCAGGCAATAAACCTGTCCACCAAAACACTAAAGAAACCGATAAATAAGTTGATATTGCAAATACGTCCCATAATAATGGTGAGTTAAAATTAACCCAAAGTGATCCAAACTGATTAGGAATTGGCAACACCCAGTTGGCATTCCATACTCTACCCATGTGGATTAAAGGAAATAATCCTGCTTGCATAACAGAGAAAATAGTCATTGCTTCTGCTGAACGGTTAATTCCCATTCTCCATTTCTGACGGAATAATAAGAGTACTGCTGAGATTAGTGTTCCTGCATGCCCGATACCTACCCACCAAACAAAGTTCGTAATATCCCAAGCCCAACCGACTGTTTTATTTAATCCCCAAACTCCGATACCTGTTCCAATGGTGTAAATAATACAGCCTACTCCCCACAGAAATGCAGAAAGAGCAATGGAAAAAACAATCCACCAAAGTTTATTGGCTTTTCCTTCAACTGGTGCAGCAATATCTACCGAAATATCGTGGTAAGATTTTTCTCCAATTATTAAAGGTTTTCTTATAGGTGCTTCATAATGAGACGCCATATTTCTTTATTTTTTTGATTATTATGATTCGTTTGTATTTCTAACTTTTACCTGATAAACCACATTTGGTTTTGTTCCAATAGCATCTAATAAATGATACGCTCGTTGATCTTCAACCAATTTGGCTACTTGACTTGTTTTATCATTTACATCACCAAAAACTATAGCATTACTACTACAAGCACTTGAACAAGCTGTTTGGAATTCTCCATCTGCTACAACTCTTCCTTCGTTTTTAGCTTGTAAAATTGATAATTGTGTTTTTTGAATACACATAGAACATTTTTCCATAACTCCACGTGACCGAACAACTACATCAGGATTTAACACCATTCTGCCTAAATCGTCATTCATATGAAAATCAAATTCATCGTTTTCTTTATATTTAAACCAGTTAAAACGACGCACTTTATATGGACAGTTATTAGCGCAATAACGTGTTCCTACACAACGATTATAAGTCATCTGGTTTTGACCTTGATGACCATGAGTTGTTGCAGCAACAGGACAAACTGTTTCGCAAGGAGCATTATTACAATGTTGACACATTACAGGTTGAAATGCTACTTCTGGATTTCCTGAAGGAACTTCCATTTGGTTAAATTTATCTAAAACACCTAAATCCATTGTCTCCGCCACTTCATCATTCATATCAGATGAATAGTAACGGTCAATACGCAACCAATGCATATCGCGGCTATTTCTAACCTCAACTTTTCCTACCACTGGAACATTGTTCTCTGCATGACAAGCAATAACACATGCACCACATCCGGTACAAGCATTTAAATCTATTGATAAATTAAAATGATGTCCAATTGTTGTATCATGATTATCCCAGAGTGTTACTGAACTTGCAGCAACAGCTTTGTGATCCATGGAAACTTTGGTTGTTTTGTTCCAAGTATCAGAAGGATCTATGGATGAATCATTAAAAGTAGATAAGGTAGTTTCTTTAATAATATCTCTACCCATCATCGTATGATGTAACTGAACACAAGCAAATTCATGAATTCCTTCAGTCTTTTCAATAGTTACTTCTTGAAAACTTTTAAAATCATTGTATAATGAATAGGCATTGATTCCTGTCATCATATCCTCTTTCATTCCTTTAGTTCTACCGTAACCTAACGCTAAACCAATTGTTCCCACTGCTTGTCCAGGTTGAATATATACTGGAACATCTTTTAATTCATTAGTAAAAATGGTAAGATTTACTTTACTTCCGTTTAAAGCTCCGTTAGACACATTGAAGTTTTGCAATCCTAATTTTTTGGCATCTACATCACTAATAGTAACATAATTATCCCAAGAAGTACGAGTTATTGGATCTGGAAATTCTTGTAGCCACGGATTGTTTGCCATTTGTCCATCGCCCATTCCTGTTTTTGTATAAAAACAAAGTTCAAATCCTTTATTGCTAAAGTCTTTTGCTATTTCTTGAGCTGAAGTTGATAAATCAACTGCTTTAAATGAAGTTAGTTGTTTTGGTTGTTTATTTAAAAACCCATCATGTAACGTCTGAGACCAAGCAGCTCCTATTAAAATATTACTTTCCCAATATTTTTTAAGATAATCATAATAAGTTTCTTCGCTTCCAATCCATCTCAATAAACAATCTTGAAACTGATTGGTATTGAATAATGGATTGATGGTAGGTTGCATTAAACTGAATGATCCATTTTTTATACTAACATCTCCCCAAGACTCTAAATAATGAGGTGTTGGTAATGCAAAATTACTTACTGATGCAGTTTCATGGTCGTTCATTGAGAATGAAACTGATAATACTACCTTTTTTAAAGCTTCCTTAAAGTTCGCACTAATAGGCATCGTATAAACAGGATTAGTTTGATACATGAATAATGCACCAACTTTTCCAGCATACATATCAGCTACTAAATCTATAACTTCAGCATCATTTCCTTGACGCATATTTCTTGTAACCACAACATCAACAACTTCACTAGAAAGGAATTTATTGATAGCCAAAGTAATTAATTGTAGGTTTTTATCATTGATACCACAGACAACTACAGCGTTTTTACCACTTGATTTTAGTTGTTTAGCCGCCTTTTCAACTTCGGCATCAATGGTAGTTTTTTTAGATGGTAAATTATTTCCTGTTAATTTATTATATAAATTGATGAGTGCAAAAGCTTGTTCAGAAGGCTTTGCCAAAACTCTTTTATCAGAATTAGCACCTGATAAGGTTAAGTTTGCTTCAAACTGAATATGTCGTGACATTTTTCCGTCTTTTGGAACTCTTGTTTTAGCAAAATCAGCTTCAAAACCTCCACCTTGCCAGTCTCCTAAAAAATCTGCTCCAAATGATACTACTGTCTTTACTTTTGAGAAATCATAATTTGGTAATGCTCTTACTCCATACATTTCTTCAAAAGCATCTACAGCTCCGGATTCAGAAACAGCATCATATTGTACATGACGAACATTGCCAAACTTTTCTTTAAATTTAGCAATTAAACTTTCTGTAGATGGACTTGCTAAAGTTCCTGTTAAAAAAACAATTTCTTTACCATTAGATTTTAAATCGTTTAGTTTAGAAACTATCTGCTCATCTACTTCGTTCCAATCAATTACTTTATCATACGCTTTAGGTTCTTTCAAACGATGGTTGTCATATAATGACAAAACAGATGCTTGTACTCTAGCATTGGTACTTCCACCAGCTAATTTATTGGGTTCAATTTTGATTGGTCTACCTTCACGAACTTTAACCAAGATAGATGCGAAATCATAACCATCAGCCATTGTTGTTGCATAAAAATCTGCAACACCAGGTACTACTTGTTCTGGTTTTATAACATATGGAATTGATTTAATTACTGGTCCTTCACAAGCTGCAACAGACGCTGCAACTGTTGTAAATCCAACATATTTAAGAAAATCTCTACGCGTAGTTGATGAATTATCTAAATTTTCTTTATTTCCTAAAAATTCATCAATAGGAATTTCTTCTACAAATTCATCATTTCTTAATTTTTCAATTAAAGGACTGTATGCTTTAAGTTCTTCAACACTTTTCCAATATTTTTTATCTGAAGCCATTATTCGTAGTTTTTTCAATTAATTTTAGTGGTGACATTTTCCGCATTCCAATCCACCCATTTGAGCGACAGTTACTTTTTCAGTTCCCAATTTTTTGGCTAATGCTTTATGAATTTCTTCGTAATAATCATTTGTAGCCATTGATACTTCTGTAGTTCTATGACAATCTACACACCATCCCATTGTTAATGGAGCAAACTGAGACACCTCTTGCATTTCTTCAACTGGACCATGACAAGTTTTACATTCTACTTTACCAGCAGTTACGTGTTGCGCATGGTTGAAATAGGCAAAATCAGCCAAGTTGTGAACTCTAATCCATTGAATCGGTTTTTGAACAAAGTTCTCTTTGTATTTAGCATTTGCTTTATCCCAACCTACTGCATCATATATTTTTTGTATTTCACCGTCATAAAAGGCTTTATCATATCCATCATAAAGAATTCCCTTATATTCTGATATGCTCTTATGACAATTCATACAAACATTTACCGATGGTATTTCTGAAGTCTTACTATGTTTAGCTGATGAATGGCAATATTGACAATTGATTTTATTATCACCAGAATGTATTTTGTGAGAGAAAGCAATTGGTTGAATTGGTTGATATCCATCATCTACTCCAATTTGCAATAACCAACTAAATGCATAATAAGTTAATCCTAAAACAATCATTGCAATTGATAAAAATTTCAATAATAAGTTTTTAGTACTTAAAATAATAATGATTAAGATTAACGAAATTAGTGCAATAACGAATCTTACAATCCATTTACGGTAAAGTTCCAAATCTGCATTATCCATTTCAGCATCTAACTGAATCGATTCTTCATTATCTCCAACTGTTGTATAATGTATTACATCTTCTATTTCCTTTTCTGTTAACTGTGGAAATGGCAACATCAATACTTTTTGGTATTCTTCATAAATAGCAACAGCATCTTTATCACCTGATTTTATCATTGCCTGACTATCTTTAATGAACGATTTTAACCAAGGCATCTGACGCTTATCAGATATATTTCCAAGTGGTGGCCCAATTAATTTTTTTTCTAATTTATGACAAGCGGCACAATTAACTTGAAATACTTTTTTACCATTTAAATACGCCTCATCAATGGGCTTCCCATCAGCTCCTAACATCTGATCAGTATCTGTATAAGATAAAATATCAATTACATCTTGATCTGATAAATTTGGGAAAGCCAACATCGGAATTTTATTATATTCTTCAAAAATAGCAATCGCATCTTTATCGCCACTGTTTATTAAAGCTTGACTATCTTTTATCCATTTAATAAGCCATTTTTGATCTCTTTTTTCTCCAATTTTTTTTAACGGGGGTCCAACTAATCTATTTTCAAGCTGATGACAAGCTGCGCAATTGGCATTAAATAACTCTTTACCCTTTGTAGGATCACCCTCTTGAGCTTTAATAGTTAATGTAAAAATTAAAAAGAGGAAAAGACTAATAACGAGTCTTTTCTGTTGATTGTGCTTAAGGACACTTCTCATATTTATTAATTTATTTTTTGGCACGATAATTTCTTGCGGAATTTAACACTTTTTTTCTTTATCTTTTGATAAAACTGAGCAAAAATAGTATTTAATTTGTGAAAAGAAATCTTATATTAACCAATTATAATCAATAATAAATATATGTATATAAGTTTTATTTATTTACATAACTTTAAAAAAAATAAAATAAAATGTCATCATTGAGCTTTTTTAAAAAATCTTTATTCCTATTACTTCTCTTTCAAACGCTATTTATAATGTCTGTTAAATCTCAAGTATTACAAGACAAGAAAATTGAAACTGTTATGGAATTAAAAAAAGAACATCAAAAATTAAATCCAAAAATTGATGGTTTTCGCATTCAACTATACAATGGTTTAGAAACAGAATCTAATCAAGTTAAGTCAAAATTCTTAACATTATTTCCTGACATGAAGGCCGAAATAATTTATAAAGCACCTGAGTGGAAAGTACAAGTTGGTAATTTCAGAACTCGTTTAGAATCAGATAAAGCTTTACAAAACATAAAATTACAATTTCCGGGCTCTTTAACTGTAAGGGCGAAAATTAATCCATAAAATTAAGCAACAAAAAAGGGAATCTAACGATTCCCTTTTTTTAAATATTTACTTTTTAAGTTTTTTCTTAACCGCTACTTCTTGGTAAGCTTCAATAACGTCACCAACTTCTATATCATTATAATTTTTAATTTGGATACCACAATCAAATCCTTTAGTAACTTCTCTGGCATCATCTTTAAATCGTTTTAAAGTTGATAATTCACCTGAATGTAAAACAACTCCATCTCTAATAATTCTGATTTTAGAGTTTCTCATAATTTTACCTTTAGTTACCATACATCCTGCAATGTTTCCAACTTTAGAAATTTTGAAAACTTCACGAATTTCAACATTACCAACAATTTCTTCAACTATTTCAGGAGATAACATTCCTTCCATAGCATCACGTAAATCATTAATTGCATTATAAATAATTGAATAGTTTCTGATATCTATTTCTTCTTTATCGGCTAATGTTCTAGCATTTACTGATGGACGCACATTAAATCCAATTATGATTGCTTCTGAAGCAGATGCTAATAAAACATCAGATTCTGTAATGGCTCCAACTCCCTTATGAATAATATTTACTTGAATTTCTGGAGTTGATAATTTTTGGAATGAATCAGTCAATGCTTCTACAGAACCATCAACATCACCTTTAACAATAATGTTCAATTCTTTGAAATCACCTAAAGCAATACGTCTTCCAATTTCATCTAAGGTAATATGTTTCTGAGTTCTTAATGATTGTTCACGAATTAGTTGTGTGCGTTTAGTCGCAATTTGTTTAGCTTCACGCTCGTCATCAAACATATAGAATTTATCACCAGCTTGTGGAGCACCGTCCATACCTAAAATTGAAACAGGGGTTGATGGTCCAGCAGCAATTACATTTTCTCCTTTTTCATCATACATTGCTTTTACTTTTCCACTTTGTTTACCCGCTAAAATATAATCACCTACTTTTAAAGTACCAGATTGTACTAAAACTGTTGTTACATATCCTCTTCCTTTATCTAATTGAGCTTCAACAACTGTTCCTGTTGCATTTTTCTTTGGATTGGCTTTAAGATCTAATAATTCAGCCTCTAACAACACTTTTTCTAATAATTCTGTAACTCCTTGTCCAGTTTTTGCTGATATATCCTGTGACTGAATTTTACCTCCCCAATCTTCAACTAATAAATTCATTTGAGCTAAGCCTTCTTTTATCTTTTCAGGATTTGCAGTAGGTCTATCTATTTTATTGATGGCAAATACAATAGGAACTCCAGCTGCTTGCGCATGACTGATTGCTTCTTTTGTTTGAGGCATGATAGCATCATCTGCAGCCACCACAATAATTACAATATCAGTTAATTGTGCACCACGAGCACGCATAGCTGTAAACGCTTCGTGACCAGGTGTGTCTAAAAATGCAATTTTTTGACCACTTGGAAGTTTAACACTGTAAGATCCAATATGTTGAGTAATCCCTCCTGATTCTCCTGTAATTACAGTTGCTTTTCTGATATAATCTAATAAAGATGTTTTACCATGGTCAACATGTCCCATTACAGTAACAATAGGTGCTCTTTCAACTAAATCTTCTGGATTATCTTCTGTATCAAGAATGATATCATCAACATTTTCAGTTACAAACTGAACTTGGAAACCAAATTCATCAGCAACAATAGTTAATGTTTCTGCATCTAATCGCTGATTCATGGTAACCATTAATCCTAATGACATACATGCAGATATAATTTGAGTTACTGGAATATCCATTAATGAAGCTATTTCACTAACGGTAACAAATTCCGTAATTTTTAATATTTTACTTTCAAGATCTTGTTGCTCTACATCTTTATCAAATTGCTGACGGTGATGATCTCTTTTATCTTTTCTATATTTTGCTCCTTTAGATTTACTCGATTTTCCTTGAAGTTTTTCTAAGGTTTCTCTAATTTGTTTTTGAACATCTACTTCTGATGGTTCTGTTTTTAATATTGGTCTTTTAATTGGTCTAATTCCAGATTTTGAAGGAATTTGTTTACCAACAGATTTTACATCAACAGAAACTGTTTTTTTAATTCTTTTACGTTTTCTTTGACTATCACTAGAACTATCATCTTTGATAACAGCTTTATTATTATTTTTATGTTTTTTTTTCTCTGGTTCTAGGGTTTTTTTCTTTTTAGGTTTTTCTTATTGTTTAAGATCAATCGTTTTACCAGTACTCTTAACACCTTGTAATTT
>JAUYUF010000159.1 GCA_030694835.1 Flavobacteriaceae bacterium
AGGAAACTAAGTTCTTAGCCAGAATAACTTTTACTGGTTCAAATGTGTACTGATTAAAAGTCTCAACAACTACATAATCTATTTTTTTCCCTACTGTTAAAGCGGTATTTGATGGCAATGTCCAAGGAGTTGTGGTCCAAGCTAATAAATGTAAATTTTCTTGAAATGGTTTTAATTGTTCTGGTAATGTACCATTAATTGTTTTAAACTGAGCAATAACAGTGGTGTCGGTAACATCTTTATAGGTTCCGGGCTGATTGAGTTCATGTGAACTTAAACCCGTGCCTGCTTTTGGAGAATATGGTTGGACGGAATAACCCTTGTACAATAAATTTTTGTTGTATAATTTGGCTAATAACCACCAAACTGTTTCCATATATTTAGCTTGGTAGGTAACATATGGATTTTCCATATCTACCCAATTTCCCATTTTACGGGTTAAATCTACCCAAACATCTGTGTAACGCATAACTGCTTTTTTACAAGCTTCGTTATATTCTTCAACAGAAATTTTAGCGCCAATATCTTCTTTTGTAATTCCAAGTTCTTTTTCAACTCCTAATTCGATTGGTAAACCATGAGTATCCCAACCTGCTTTTCTTTTGACTTGAAAACCTTGTAAGGTTTTGTATCGACAAAATATATCTTTAATGGTTCTACCCATAACATGGTGTATTCCAGGAAGCCCATTTGCAGAAGGAGGTCCTTCGTAAAAAACAAATGGTTTTTGTTCATCTTTTTCATCAATACTTTTTTGGAAAATATCTCTTTCTTCCCAGAAATTTAAAATTTCATCAGCTACATTAGTAAGATCTAATCCTTTGTATTCTCTGTATTTCATTTTATTAATTTATTGTAAATATTAAAGCGATAATTATTTAATAATAGCCATAACATCCTATTTAGTATACTGCTTCTCAATTGATTTGCGAAAATACATATTTTATTTTATTTTGAACTTATAGAAAAACAAAAGCATCTCGATTGAAAGCTATATGATTATTTTAATTTTTCACTAATTCCCTCAATCAATAGTATAAGTTTTATTTATAACCCTTAATTCAATATAATTTTATTAATATTTACCTTTGCATTAAGTAAATTTAAAATTTAAAATATGTATCCTGAAGAACTTGTAAAACCAATGGAAGCAGCTTTAATAAATGCTGGTTTCACCGCTTTAAAAACTGCTAATGAAGTTGAAGAATCTCTTAGTAAAAAGGGCGTAACACTTGTTATGATTAATTCTGTTTGTGGATGTGCAGCTGGAACTGCAAGACCTGGAGCAATTATGTCTGTACAAAATGATAAAAAACCTCATCATTTAGTAACCGTTTTTGCGGGTGTTGATGCTGCTGCAGTAGCAAAAGCAAGAGAATTTATGGTTCCTTTTCCACCTTCATCACCTTCAATTGCTTTATTTAATGATGGTGAATTAGTTCATATGTTAGAGCGTCATCATATAGAAGGTAGACCTGCAGAAGTTATTGCTGCTAATTTAATCGATGCTTACAACGATTTACTGTAATATCTTATTGAAATCTTAAATTGTAAATTTACATTCAAAAATTATAACAATTTTTGCGATGAAAAAATTAATCTTAATATTACTTATCAACAGCATCCTTTTCAGTTGTGAGGTATTTGATAGTAATAATGACAAAACTCAAGAAAAAGAATTAAGTGAGTTGATTGCGCATCATGACTATATTTTATCGTTAGTTAAAAGCACTACTTGTACTTCCAATAGCCAATGCGATTATATTGCTATTGGTAGTAAAGCATGTGGTGGCCCTAAATCATATTTAGCATATCCCTCATCAATGGATACCAAACTTTTGTTTGAACAAGTTGCTATATACAATTTAAAAGAACAACAATACAATCAAAAATGGGGTATTGTTTCTGATTGTATGTTTGTTAGCCCACCAATTAGGGTTGATTGTATCAATAATAAATGTGTTGCTGTTTATAACAATTAACAATTTAAACCTCAGTTATCGCTGAGGTTTTTTATTTTTGATGGATGGATAACAAAGAAATAATTCAAAAAACTGTTGATTTTGTAAAGTTCACTCTTTCAAATGCTGAAGGCGGACATGATTGGTTTCATATTGAACGTGTTTGGAACAACTCCAAATTAATTGCCAAGGATGAAAATGTAGATTTGTTAATTGTAGAATTAGGCGCTTTATTACATGATATTGCTGATACTAAATTTCATAATGGAGACGAAACCGTTGGCCCTATAATAGCAAGAAAATTTTTAGAAAGCCATCAAGTTGATGAAAATATTATATTTCATATAGAGAAAATAATTGAAAACATCTCTTTTAAGGGAGGAAATTTTAAGCAAAATTTTCATTCTAAAGAATTAGAAGTCATACAAGATGCAGACCGATTGGATGCGCTTGGAGCCATTGGAATTGCCAGAGCTTTTAACTACGGTGGATTTAAAAATAGATTACTTTATAATCCAGAAATACAACCAAATTTACTTCAAACTAAAGAAGAATATAAAAAAAATGACGCGCCAACTATTAACCATTTTTATGAAAAATTATTATTATTAAAGGACAAAATGAACACAGAAACCGGGAAAAAAATAGCCGTAAAAAGACACCAATTTATGGAAATCTATTTACAGCAATTTTATGATGAATGGAATGGAAGTGTTTAAAATTTTGGTTTTCTTTTTTCTAAAAAAGCGGTGGTGCCTTCTTTAAAATCTGGCGTTCCAAAACAATTTCCAAACTCTTGAATTTCAGATTCAAATCCGTTGATATCATTTTTAAATCCTGCATTTATCGCTTTAATTGCTGATGCGATTGCTGTTGATGAATTATAGCTAATTTTTGTAGCTAATTTATGACAAAACGGAAGTAACTCCTCTTGCTCAACTACATAATTTACTAGTTTATAGCTTAATGCTTCTTCGGCATTTAACATTCCAGCTGTCATTATCAATTCCATCGCTTTACCTTTTCCTATTAATTGAGGTAAACGCTGTGTCCCTCCATAACCAGGAATTACACCTAAAGAAACTTCTGGCAATCCCATTTTAGCATTAGAAGATGCTACTCTAAAATGGGCAGACATCGCCAATTCTAAACCTCCTCCTAAAGCAAAACCATTAATAGCTGCTATTACTGGTGTACTTAAATTCTCAATAAAATTGAATAATATTTCTTGACCTTTACGGGCTAATTCCCCTCCATTTTTTATATCAAAATCAGCAAATTCAGAAATATCAGCACCAGCAACAAATGCTTTTGTTTCACTTCCTGTCAGAATTATTACTCTAATGGTTTTATCTTCATCAGCCAATTTAAAAGCTTGATGTAATTCTTCAATCGTTGCTTTGTTTAAAGCATTTAATTTTGTAGGTCTGTTAATTGTAATTGTTGCAACGGATCCTTCTTGATTGATTAAAATATTTGAGTAATTCATGTTAATTAATTTTATATAGGTAAAGTTATAATAAATGTGGTTCCTTTATTAGATTCTGATGTAAAAGTAATGGTTCCATTATACGTTTCGATGATGTTTTTTACCATCGGTAGCCCAAGCCCCATTCCACTTGATTTTGTCGTAAATTTAGGTTCAAAAACTTTATCTTTAACTTCTTCATCAATTCCTTTTCCGTTATCAGAGATTGTTATTAAAATATTATTTTCAATTTTTGAAATTCTAACCTTAACAGCAGGATTTTCAATATCCTGAACTGCATACAAGGCATTATTTAATAAATTAGTAATTACTCTTGTAAGTTGATTTTTGTCTAACTCAACATGTAAATGTTCGACATTAGATTCGAAATAAATATAAGATTCTGTAAAAATATTAACAGCGTGTTTCACAACATCAACTAAATCTAATTGTTCTTTTTGTTGCGTTGGCATTTTAGCAAAATCTGAAAAAGCAGATGCAATTGAACTCATCAAATCAATTTGTTGAATCATAATTTTACTCAGATCTCTTACTTTTTCTTGAATTTTTGGATCTTTTGGGTCAAATTTTTGCTCAAAATTTTGAAGTGATAATCGCATTGGTGTCAGTGGATTTTTTATTTCATGCGCCACTTGTTTTGCCATTTCCCTCCATGCATGTTCTCGTTCACTCTTGGCTAATTTATCTGCACTTTCTTCTAAAGCATCCACCATTAAATTGTACGAATGAATCAGATTTCCAATTTCTTCGCTGGTGTTTTCAATAATAATTTTTTGATTATTTTTAGACAATCTAGTCTGACTAATCTTATCACTTACTTTTTGAAGTGGCCCCGTTATATAGCTTGATATGAAATAAGCGGTAATAATTGCTATTAATAACATTACAAAATAAACAACTCCAAGTCTAGATAAAAATTCCGCTAACTCTTTGTCTTGAAATGTATTATCTGGATAATATTGTAGATTTAAAATTCCGATTGGTTTGAATTTATTATCTGTAATATAGGTGTACGAAGAAATTAGCGATTCATCTCCATGAATTTTTTCATCGATTACTCGATGATCATAATCGCTTGCCATTTCATTTAGAATTTTTTTAGAAATATCTTTTGGCAATGAATCTCTGATAAAACTTCCTCTAGAGCTTTTTAATAATTTTCCCTCTAAATCGTAAATAGATACGTCTAATTTATGAATATCTGCAATTTGATAAATCTCTTCCTGAAAAATAAAAGGTAGGTTTTTTGTTTCAACAGAAAAAGTTGTTTTACGTGTTAATTCATAATTAATTGCCGACTTAACAGCCTCTTCTTTTCTACCTAACTTACTTAGGTGATAATCAATAGCTTGTTCTTTGTATTGATAAATTGTTAACACAGCATTTAAGACTGATGTTAACACAATTAACAAAATCATTGAAATGAAAATCCGTTTTCGTAAAGAAAGATTTTTAAGCATCTTATAAATTTATTTACCTAAAATGTCAAGTATTATACCACAATATTTACAATTTTACCTGGCACTATTATAATATTTTTAGGTGTTTTTCCTTCAATATTTTTAATTGTTTTTGGATGATTCATTACTCTATTCTGAATTTCATCTTTTGATAAATCTAACGGTAATTCTAATGTAAATTTCATTTTTCCGTTAAATGAAATAGGATACATTTTAGAACTTTCTACTAAATATTTTGCATCAAATATAGGAAATACTGCTTTAGAAATGGATTCATTATGACCTAACAAACTCCACAATTCTTCCGAAATATGCGGTGCATATGGCGATATAACAATTAATAAAGGCTCTAAAATTGCACGTTTATTACACTTTAACGCTGTCAATTCATTAACGGCAATCATAAAAGTACTAACCGAAGTATTGAAAGAGAAATTCTCAATATCTTCTTCAACTTTTTTGATGGTTTTATGCAAGGTTTTAAATTCATCGGCTGATGGTGTTTCATCAGAAATTTCTAAAGTTTCATTTGGAATGTACAGTTTCCAAAGTTTTTTAAGAAAGCCATCAACACCTGTAATTCCAGCAGTATTCCATGGTTTTGCTTGTTCTAACGGACCTAAAAACATTTCAAATAAACGCAATGAATCGGCTCCGTGTTGTTCGCAAATTTCATCTGGATTTACTACATTATATTTCGATTTCGACATTTTCTCGACCTCGCGACTTACAATGTATTTATCGTTTTCTAAAATGAATTCAGCATTCTTGTATTCTTCTCTTGAATTTTTAAAAGCTTCAATAATTAGTTCATCAGAAGCGTTAACTAGCGAAACATCAACATGTAGAGGTGTAAAATCAAATGAAAGATAATCACCATATGTTGATTCTCCTTCAATCAATTTATTATTAGCTAAATTAGCTTGTAAATTAACCAATCTAAGAATCTCCTTTTCTGTTTCAAAATCTAACTTACCCTCTTCAATTTTATCAGCTATGTTTTTAGAAACAAAAATATCAGTAGTAAAAATCCCTCGAATTGGTTTAACATTTTCAGGTGCTGTTCCAGTCATTGGAGAAGTTCCAAAAATTCGATAAACAAACGCACTCATCCCCAAAATCATTCCTTGATTGATGAGTTTTTTTGCAAATTCATCTACGGGAACATAGCCTAAATCGAATAAGAATTTTTGCCAAAAACGCGCATACAATAAATGTCCGGTAGCGTGTTCAGCACCACCAATGTATAAATCAACCTCTTTCCAGTAATTTAAAGCTTCTTTGCTGGCAAATTCAGTTGAATTATGCGCGTCCATATATCTATTAAAATACCAAGATGATCCCGCCCAACCAGGCATCGTGTTTAATTCTAAAGGAAATATTGTCGTATTATTAATCAATTCATTCGATACCACTGAATTGGTTTTAGTACACCAAGCCCAATGAGTAGCATTACCCAGCGGTGGTCTTCCATCTTCTGTAGGTAAATAATTTTCTACTTCAGGTAAAATAATAGGTAAATGCTTTTCATCTATCATTTGAGGAATTTCATCTTTATAAAACACCGGAAAAGGCTCTCCCCAATAACGTTGACGTGAAAAAACAGCATCGCGCAATCTAAAATTTATTTTCCTTTTTCCTTGATTTTTTATTTCAAGTGCTTCAATAATTTTTTGAGTGGCTTTTTTATAATTTAGTCCATTGATGAAATCAGAATTGGCAATAATCGTATTTTCTTTATCTGAAAAAGCTTCTTCAGAAATATCAACATTTACAAAAATATTTGGAATTGGTAAGTTAAAATGTTTGGCAAAATCATAATCGCGTTGATCACCACAAGGAACCGACATTACTGCTCCTGTTCCGTAAGATGCTAACACATAATCGCCAATCCAAATTGGAATTAATTTCTCCGTAAAAGGATGAATGGCATAAGCACCCGTAAACTCACCTGAAATTGTTTTTACATCAGCCATTCGTTCACGTTCACTTCTTCCGGCTGTTTTTTGAATATATTCTTGTACTTTTTGTTGATATTCTTCGGTAGTAATTTTAGAAACTAATTCATGTTCTGGTGCTAAAGTCATAAATGACACACCAAAAATAGTATCAGGACGCGTGGTAAATACCTCAATCATTTCAGCGTGTCCATTAATCTGAAACACTACCGATGCTCCTTCAGATCTTCCAATCCAATTGGTTTGAGAATCTTTAAGTGGTTGTGGCCAATCAATTGTTTGAAGTCCGTCTAACAATCGTTGAGCATAGGCGGAAATTCGCATACTCCATTGCATCATTTTTTTTCGAACTACGGGATGCCCACCCCGTTCTGACACACCATTAACTATTTCATCATTAGCTAAAACAGTACCTAAAGCAGGACACCAATTCACTTCTGATTCTGATAAATAAGTTAATCGATATTTCGCTAAAATAATTTGTTGTTCTTTTTTTGAAAAAGATTTCCATTGAGGTGCATCAAAAAGTATAACATCATCATCACAAGCAGCATTAATTCTGAAATTTCCTTCAATATTAAACACCTCATTTAATTCAGAAACTGGTCTTGCTTGATTAGCATCTTTACAATAATAAGAGTTATATAATTGAATGAAAATCCACTGTGTCCATTTGTAATAATCAGAATTTGAAGTTCTTACTTCACGAGACCAGTCAAACGAAAAACCAATTTTATCTAACTGTCTACGATATGTTTTGATATTTTCTTCAGTTGTAATAGCAGGATGTTGCCCTGTTTGTATAGCATATTGCTCCGCTGGTAATCCGAAGGAATCATATCCTTGAGGATGCAACACATTAAATCCTTTTAATCGTTTATAACGAGCATAAATATCAGATGCTATATAACCCAATGGATGTCCAACATGTAAACCAGCACCTGATGGATATGGAAACATATCTAACACATAAAACTTAGGTTTATCAGA
The DNA here is from genome assembly GCA_030694835.1 of Flavobacteriaceae bacterium. Taxonomy (GTDB): domain Bacteria; phylum Bacteroidota; class Bacteroidia; order Flavobacteriales; family Flavobacteriaceae; genus JAGXRT01. Next base: position 7,859 of record JAUYUF010000159.1, read on the forward strand.
ATTATTTTCAGCTTTAAAAGTCTGTTTTTCTGCCCAATATTTTTGCCATTTGGCTTCAATTTCATTATAATTATACCTCATTACAAATGATTCATTTAATAGTTTATATCTATAATTATTATATTACAGATTCAGTTTCAATTCCTAGTATTGCACAAAAGTACATTTAATGTCACAAAAGGCAAATATAGGATGTATTAAGTTGAAAATATACACTAAATTAGTTTAAAATATAAAGCTATGCTTCAAGGAATTATTGGTTATTTTGAGAGTATTAATCCAGTTTTGGCTGCGTTATATGCAACCTTATTTACTTGGGGATTAACAGCTTTAGGTGCTTCTTTGGTTTTCTTTTTCAAAGGAATGAACCGCGCTGTTTTTGATGGAATGTTAGGATTTACTGGTGGAGTGATGGTGGCTGCTAGTTTTTGGAGTTTATTAGCTCCAGGAATTGAAATGAGTCCTGGAGAAGGATTTGTAAAAGTTATTCCTGCTGTTGTCGGTTTTGCACTTGGCGCTTTGTTCTTGTTTGGTTTAGATAAAACACTTCCGCATTTACATGTAAATTTTAGAGAAACTGAAAAAGAAGGAGTAAAAACTCCTTGGCACAAAACTACACTATTGGTCTTAGCAATAACATTACACAATATTCCTGAAGGATTAGCAGTTGGTGTTTTATTTGGAGGTGTTGCAGCAGGTTTTGAAGGAGCAACTATTGGTGGAGCAGTTGCTTTAGCCATTGGTATTGGTCTACAAAACTTTCCAGAAGGATTCGCTGTTTCAATGCCATTAAGACGCCAAGGATTTAGCAAACGTAAAAGTTTTATGTACGGGCAAGCTTCTGCTATTGTAGAGCCAGTTGCTGCTGTTTTAGGCGCTTGGGCAGTTATGACTTTTCAACCTATATTACCATATGCTTTAGCATTTGCTGCAGGTGCTATGATATTTGTAGTTGTAGAAGAAGTAATTCCAGAAACACAAAGAGATCGGTATACCGATATCGCCACTCTCGGATTTATAGCAGGATTTATAGTGATGATGACTTTAGATGTTGGCTTGAGTTAAAATTTTAATGGCAATCGCAATTGGTATCACATCCCTTTTTATTCTTTTTTGATGGGATTAAGAACTTCCTTATCAAAAATGAAATAGCAAAAATAATGGCAATATAAACTAAGATTTCTTGCATAATTATTGAAAGAAATTAAACGTTAAAAAAGCTGCTAAATAGGCCATCAATCCCATTCCAAAAAATTGAATAATAGGCCATTTCCAACTTTTAGTTTCTCGTTTTACAATTGCAATTGTACTAGCACATTGAAGTGCAAAGGCATAAAAAATTAATAATGACATCCCTGTAGGAAAATTAAATCTTCTCTCTTTAGTAACAGGATTTTTTTCTGCGGCTAATCATTCCTTTATAGTCGAAAATTGTTCATCACTTTCTACACTGTATATAGTTGCTAAGGTTGAAACAAAAACTTCTCTTGCAGCAAATGAACTAATAATGGCAATTCCAATTTTCCAATCGTATCCCAAAGGAGCAATTGCGGGTTCTATAGATTTTCCTAAAATTCCAATATATGAATTTTGTAATTTATAGGCCGCCAATTGTCTATCAAAATTTTCATCATTTAGATTATCAACTTGCTGAGCTTTTACTAAAATTTCAGCATTTTTATAGGATTCTGGTCCGTTAGAAGCTAAAAACCAAAGAATGATTGAAATAGATAAGATGATTTTTCCCGCATCAAAAACAAAGGCTTTTGTTTTTTCAACAACTGTATAAAATACGTTTTTAAGTGACGGTAATTTGTAATTAGGCATTTCAATCACAAAAAATGAATGTTCTTCAATTTTAATAGTTTTATGTAAAATATAAGCTGCTATAATTGCAGTTGAAAATCCAATTAAATACAATGCCATCATTACCAATCCTTGCAAATTAAACACTCCATAAATCATTGTATTTGGAATTATAACCGCAATTATTATGGCATAAACTGGCAAACGAGCAGAACATGTAGTAAAAGGTGTTACTAAAATAGTGATTAAACGCTCTCTCCAATTGTTAATATTTCGAGTTGCCATAATTGCAGGAACAGCACATGCAGTTCCGGAAATTAACGGAATTACACTTTTACCACTCAAACCAAATCGACGCATTACTTTATCCATCAAAAAAACCACTCTACTCATATAACCTGTTTCTTCTAAAACAGCAATAAAGAAAAAGAGAATTGCAATTTGTGGAATAAATATCACGATTCCTCCAATTCCAGGAATAATGCCCTCACTTATTAAATTTGAAAATGGGCCTACTGGTAGATTAACCTGTAAATAATGACTGATTTGCGCAAAAGAGGAATCAATAAAGTCCATCGGATAAGTGGCTAAATTGAATACTGATTGGAAAATAGCTAATAAAATAAAGACAAATAAAAAATATCCAAAGTATTTATGTGTTAGAACTCTATCTAAAACAGCTCTTAAATCGGTTCCTTCTTTTCTGTTTATTTGATATCCTTTTTTAAGAATTTCATTAATTACTGAATAACGTAAGATGGTTTCTCTGTGCTGTAATTTCTCTATTTTATTGATATCTCTTCTAAAGTGATGAATTTTTTCATGTTCTTCATCAGAAATAAAATTAGCAGATTGATGCTGCGTAATGAGCAACCACATTTTATATAAAGAATATTTGTTGGAAAACTGACTTTTGACTTCTTCAAAAAAATCATGATCCATACGATATGCTATTGCTGCAACAGGTGTTTTATCGTATGATTTGTAATTGACAATCGCTTCTTTTAAATTTTCAATTCCAATATTTTTACGAGCGCTTACCAATACAACCTTTGTTTTTAATTCGTGTTCTAAAATTTCCAAATCCAATGAAATTCCTTTGCTTTTCATTTGATCAGACATATTAATTACCAAAATTGTCGGAATTTCTAGATCCTTTATCTGAGTAAAAAGCAGTAAATTTCTTTTTAGATTTTCGACTTCTGCTACTACAACTACAACATCTGGACAATCTTCATTTTGAACATTTAACAAGGTATCTAAAACAATAGATTCATCAATTGAAGTTGGATTAATACTATAAGTACCTGGTAAATCAGTAACTATTCCATTTGCTTTTTCTGATAATTTGCATAAACCTTGCTTTTTATCAACAGTAATACCTGGATAATTGCCAACTTTTTGGTTCAAACCTGTTAATACATTAAAAAGAGAGGTTTTACCTGTATTTGGATTTCCTACTAAAGAAATTTTAATCTCCTTAATTTTTTTCATGAATCCTATATCTTGGTAATTTCAATATGAATAGCAGTTTCTTTTCTAATTGCTAAATAAGTACTGTCAACTTTTAAATAAAGTGGATCTTTTAATGGAGCAAGTTGCACCAATTCTAACACATTTCCAGGTAAACAACCCATTTCCAATAAATTCAAAGGAATATGTTCTAAACATAAATCAGTAATTATCCCTTTCTCTCCAACCAACATATTTGCAACTGTACACATAAAAATATAGGTTCTACTTTATTGATTGACAAAGATACTAAATTAGAATGATTCTAAACAATGATAAATGTCAGGTAATTTAATTTTATATAAAAGGGTTATAACTTTGTTAAAATATAGGCTTACAGTTGAATGACCTCAACATAAAACTGTATATTTGTGCCGATTTAAAATTAAAATTATCGAAATGGATATATTGATAAAAGCGACTCAATTCTTAATGAGTTTATCAATCTTAATTGTATTGCATGAGTTAGGGCACTTTATTCCTGCTAAGATTTTTAAAACGCGTGTTGAAAAATTCTACTTATTCTTTGATTATAGGTTCTCAATATTTAAGAAGAAAATTGGCGAAACTGTTTACGGTATCGGTTGGATTCCTTTAGGTGGTTATGTAAAAATCTCTGGAATGATTGATGAAAGTATGGATACAGAACAGATGAAATTACCACCTCAACCTTGGGAATTTCGTTCTAAACCAGCTTGGCAACGTCTAATAATTATGTTAGGCGGAGTTACCGTGAACTTTATCTTAGGAATATTAATCTATATTATGATTTTCTTTGTTTGGGGTTCTGATTTTTCTACTAGTAAAGATGTTAAAAACGGATTTTCTGTTGACAATGAGTTCAAATCTTTAGGTTTTAAAGATGGAGATAACATTTTAAAAATCAATAATGAAGTACCCGAAGATGTTTTAGATATCAACAAATTTTTATTTTTAAGACCTGTTCAATCTATCGAAGTTCAACATCTTGATAATACAACGGAAATCATCAAAATTCCTGAAACAATTGGTAAAACAATGTGGGAAAAAGGAGTATTAAAACCATTTAATCCTAGGTTTACTGCTGTAATTGATACTGTTTTAGCAGATTCTCCAGCTCAATTTGCAGGTTTAATGAAAAATGATAGCGTTGTTAGTGTAAACGGAAATCCAATCGCATTTTGGAATGAATTTACCGACGCTGTAAAAAGCAACCCAACTGCTCAACCTTTAGAAATATCAGTACATAGAAATGGAGAATTAATTAGTGTTTTAGTTAAACCATCTGATGACAATACAATTGGCGTTAATTCATTAGCTTCTATTGCAGATGTAGTTAGTTTTCAGCATAAAGAATTCTCATTTGCTCAAAGTATAACAGAAGGCAGTAAAATGACTTACTGGACTTTACATGATTTTATTTCACAATTTAAATATGTGTTTACTAAAAAGGGAGCTACTAGTATTGGTGGATTTATTGCCATTGGAAGTATTTTCCCATCTACTTGGAGTTGGGCAGCATTCTGGTCTATTACTGCATTTTTATCAATCATGTTAGGATTTATGAACTTATTACCAATTCCAGCTTTAGATGGCGGACATGTAGTTTTCACGCTATTTGAAATGATAACCGGCAAAAAACCAAGTGATAAATTCTTAGAATACGCACAAGTAGCCGGATTTTTATTATTGATTTCTCTGCTGATATTAGCCAACGGAAATGATGTCGTGAAGTTGTTTAGTTAAACATCAATCCACTTATAAACCAAAAAATTCTGAGAAATCTCGGAGTTTTTGGTTTTGAAAATTTTATTTTATTGAAATGCTCTAAATTTAATGCCTAATATTCATTTCGAAGTACACTATATACACATCTTGCAATTGCCACAGGATCTTTCCTGTCATTTTGGAACAACTCAATATCGACCTTGATAATAGTTTTTCCGTTTTTTATAATTTTGGCTTCAGCAAAAATATCACCAATTATTGCACCATGCAGATAGTCTATGCGCATGTCAATAGTATTGAGTTTGTCTTGTGTTGAATTGAGAAGGGTTGCCCCAACAACACCACCTGCCGTATCTGCAATGCCTGCCAAAATACCACCGTGCCAACGTTTTTGAATAAAATCGCCAATAAATTCATCTTTGAAGGGAACTTGAATATAAACATACCCTAATCGAATTTCTATTATTTTTAAGCCCAGTATTTTATTGGCTGGCATCATATTTTCGATGGCCTGTTTTAAATACGAATAGTCGTCGTTTTGGTTTTTTTTCTCCATTTTTATTTTATAGATATGAATTTTATAAATTTAGTTGTAAGCTACTCCAAATTAGAATTGCTTACTTATTTTTCAATAAACTGATTTGCATAACCAGCATTAACAATTCCTCTTAAATTATTAATTATTAAATACTGTAAGATATCTTCTTCAGAATTATCATCAAAAAGATTTCTGTCTGTGAAAACTATATTGTATAATCGTGAAAAGTAAATTTCACACATTAATTCAAGATTTACATCTTCTTTGATAAACCCACTGTTTTTTGCATCATTCAATAATTTATAAATAATTTCTGTAACCAAATTAATTTTATATTTTTCAATTAGATCAAAAGCTCTTGGGTAATGTCTTTTTAAACCATCTAAAAAAGAGGGTTTTAAATATTTTAAATACTCAAAACTCTTTTTATAAATAAGTATAATGCGCTCTAATGGATCTTTGTTTGATATTTCTAAATCTGCAACTTCTTTTGAAAAGCTTTCCAATAGATATAAAACGCACGCTACAACTAATGTTTCCTTGGTTTCAAAGTGCTTATAAATAGTTTTTTTTGATATACTTAGTTTGTTGGCAATATCATCCATAGTTATATTTTTAAAACCATATTTAAAGAATATTTCACACGCTTTATTCAATATAATTTCTTTCATAACACAAATTTATTCTTCAAATTTTTAACTAATGGATGCTCTTCTTTTTAAATGGATTTAACTATTAAATCATAATGTTTTATAGCCGTTAAAGCTATTTCCCAACTTTCATTAATATAACTGGTTGTTGCATTAAAAGGAGTCATTTTTTCATATTTAGTTCGATGCTTTAATCCATGTAATTTGATAAATTTTATTGATTTCCCTATGGAATTAAAATGTAAGTATAATAGTGTTTCAACCCCGAATCGAGATTCTTTCATTTTATTAAGAATAGGAATGATATCATTTTTATATAAAGCTCTTTCACCTGTCAGTATTTTAAAAGGATTTACATTCTGATTTAAAATACGGACTGTTGTATATCCTAAAACCATAGAGCACTCCTTTTTCAACAAAGGATTAACCATTTGGACAATATAACCCGGAGTTATCAGTGTCTGATCTGCATCAATAAAAACTATAATTTCATTTATCGAATTTTCGACACCAAGAGCCATTGCGTTGCCTTTTCCTTTATTTATTTTTAGATGAAAATCTTTAAACACTATGTGCTGTTTTAGTTCCTTGATTAATCTTTCAGAATCGTCTGTAGAACCATCATTTACAACAATAATTTCATTGACTGTCGGGTCATTTGAAACGGATGTAATAACTTTTTTTAAGGTTTCTTCTTCGTTGAAGACACAAATTATTGCTGATACTTTTTTCATGATGTGTTTTTTAAGTTATAGGTTTGTTTTTTTACGAATTCCGCCCAATCATGGTAAGACCTTGTCTTATCAAATAAGGTATATGAAATTGGTTTGCCTATTTTAATCTTTATGGTTTTATTTCTTTTGTTAAATATTTCGCGGGGCAACATTACCAATTCCAGATTTGTGCTAATTCTCAAGGTTTTTCTTGTGATGTAAATAAAATAAAAAAGAGGAGAGTTTTTCCCGTAGAAATAAAATGGAACGATATCGCGGTGGCATACAACTGCTTTTTTAATAAACCCTTTCTGCCATTCATCATCCTCAATTTTTCCTCTTTTTATCCTTGATACAAGTCCAGCAGGGAAATGAGTAATGGGTAAATCTGAATTAAATAGTTTTTCTAGTTCTAAAATATATGCCTTTGGGTTTGCTCCGAAAACATTTACTGCAGCAATTATTGGCTTAACATGTGGAATCAACATAAAAATATCATTGCCGATTGCTCTGAAAGAACCGTATCTGTTGGCAACTGTATTTGTTAAAATTAACCCGTCAACAAAACCAAAAGGATGGTTTGCTACAAAGAAACATTTTCCGTTCTCTGGTAGATTTTCAATTCCTTCAATTTCAATTTTGATGTTCAATTCATCAATTACCTTAGACAAGAAGTCAACTCCTTCGTAATTGGAATATTTTGTAAGTAGTTGATTTAACTCATCTAGTCTGGTTATTGTTTTTATCCAATTGATGCAAAAATTGGGCAAACTCTTCAGTAAATTTGAATTGTTTTTTTGTATTTGTATGTCTAAATCTATGTATTTCAAAGCAGTAAATATTTTATTTCAACAGTATATCATTTTTGGTTAAATACTTATAAATTGCTACTTTCGCAGCGTTTTCACCTAATTTAATTAGTTCATCTGCCTTGTGAAAGTCAAAAGTGCTGGCTGCATCATATGGTATGTTAATAGTTATATCTGGTTGATATTTTTCTATATTCTCTTTTGCCAGTTTATGGATCATCGCATGTGTGGTAGTTGTTAGCAGAGAAAAATATCCTAAGCTTTTTTTATCACCAGTGCTAATTAATTTACTAAGGTTGTTTACTAATCCATTTATTGTACTATATCCTTGATTTTTCTCTTCTGAGAATTTTGGAATTTCTATCTTTTCTGTTTTTCCACCATATAAATTTACCACCACAAGAATATCATCATATGTTCGAGCTACATACTCAATGGGTATTGGATTTAGGACACCTCCATCCACCAGAATTGTATCCTTATATTTTATAGGTGTAATAAGGGTTGGAATTGCAATGGATGCTCTTATTGCTTCATAAAAACTTCCAGCAGAAAAAACCACTTCTTTTTCATTTATGATATCAGTTGCGATTGCAGAGAAAGGAATGTTCATGTCTTCAATCAGCATATCCAGGAATAAATGTTTTCATTTTATCGAATACTTTTTCTCCTTTAATCAAGCCGTTAGATGAAAGTGTAAAATCCATAAGTCCCCAAATTGTTTTTCGGTTTACTGTTCTTGCCCAATCGGTATATTCAGGCAATTTATCCATAGCACATAGCCCGCCTATCACGGAGCCAATTGAAGAACCAGAAACAGATGTTATTTCAAAATTATGCTTCTCTAGTTCGTTAATTACCCCTATATGAGCGAGTCCTTTTGAACCACCGCTCGACAATACCAATGCAACTTTTTGTTTCATTTATCAGGTTTTAAATTAAATTTTTGACATACGAAATCAAATCACCAACAGTTTTTATTTCATAAAATAAATTATAATCTATTGTGATTTTTAGTTTTTCCTCTAAATCCATATATAATTCAGCTAAATCAAGGTCGTCAAAATTCAAATCATCTTGAAAAGATGAATCAATTTTTATATCCGATGATTCATTAGCTGACAAAACACAAATTCTTTCAATTATTATTTTTTCCATACTTCCTGATTTTTTGACTGCATTTTCTTGAATTATTGAAATTTCAATTTGCCGAGCAGTGATTAGAAAGGATCAATTAAATAATTATAGGTTTCATAAATCCATCTTTAAAATCCCTTCATATTATTTTACCTTGTTGTTTTCCCAACAGAAAGTAAATAGTTTGAAACTTTTATTTTGTACTGACTTTTTGCGTCGATTAGGGTATCTTTAGCTTGTTGCGCTAAAGCTCTCGCTTCCAGCAAATCTGAGGTGCTTGTAATACCGGCCTCATAATTATCCTCCAATTCTTTTTGATATTCCAATGATTGTTTTAAAGATGTTTTCGCAATATCAATTTGCTTATAACTATCTGTTAAATCTCTGTATGCTTTTGACATTTGCAATTGTAAAAGTTCAGATTTTTCATTTAGTTCATTTTGTGCTATTTCAATTTTTATAGTGTGTTCTTGGAGTTTATAAGAACCACTCCACCAATCTGATATTGGAATGGATAAGGTCGCAAAAGCCAATCCATAGGTGTTTTCTTCTTTGTATGCATCAAGGTATAAGCCACTTACGCCTATGGCCAGTTGAGGAAGAAATTCACCCTTGGTCATTTTTTTTTGTAAAACCTCAGCATCAACAGCTTTGTTAAGCATTTTATATTCCTGTCTATTTTTTAATCCCATTGAAGTTTCTACAAAATAGCTTTCTGGAGTGCTTACAGAAACAATGGAATCGTTCACGGTGAATGTTTCATTATAGGGTATGCCAATGTGTTGACAAAATACCATTTTTAACATTTCAGTTCCGTTTTCAAGTTTTAATTTATTGGCTTCCATTTTGTTTAGTTCTAATTTTACTTTTAGCAAATCGCTCTTATTAATCAAGCCTGCATCATAAAAATCTTGTACTTCTTTTTGTAGTGTAAGTAGTAGTTTTTGATAACTTTCAAGTGTCAATTTTTTTTCTTTGAGTGCAACGAGATTCCAATAATAGACTTCGGTAGTTGTCAAAACTTGATCTGTTGAGAGGTTGATCTGATATTGATTAATTTCCTCGCCTAAATTGGCTAATTTGTTTCCGTTTCTAATTCGTCCACCTACGTATAATGGCTGTACGGCAGTCACTAAAACGGTATTGGCATAATCCAGCGATTGGATACTGATAGGCGGGATGTAAGCAAATTGGGTTGCATTGGCCAAGTTAGCAGGATTTCCATCATATACCGGCAAGTTCATTTCAGGTGTTTTGATATCCAGAAGATAGTCTGAAGAACGAATCGCAAAAGCTGATGCGCTTACCTTTGGAAAGTAATTGGTAAAAGCGTTTTGTTTTACTTTTTCGGAAGCCATTAGTTTTAATCTGGATTCTTTAAGAATTCTATTGTTTTTTAAAGCCAATACCTTACTTGAGTCCAGCGTAATGTTTTGCCCCATAGTTGGAAATGCAACTAAGGTTAACACCAGTATTATCGTTATTTTTATGGTTTTCATTTTTAAAAAATATTATAGGGTATTTTGTTTATTTATTGCTTTATGGTCTTTACTGCTGGTAGATTTCCAGTAGAGAACAGGAAGTATTAATAATGTTAGTATCATTCCGGTAATTAAACCGAAACAAATTACAGTTCCTAAAGGAGCCCACAAAGGGGAGTTACTAATAATCATCGGAATTACACCAACGGCCGCAGCCATTGAGGTAAGAAAAATAGGTCTCATTCTTCTTTTTCCCGCTGCTAAACCAGCATCTCGAAAGGACATTCCTTTTGTTTGCACCAAATGACTTGCATAATCCACGAGGATAATACCATTTCTTACCACAATACCCATCAATCCAATAATACCAATAAAGGATGTGAAACTAAAAGGATATTTTAGCAATAACAATCCTAAACCGGCACCAAAAATACTTAACAGCATTGTTGACATAATGAGTAATGCCCTATAAATGGTTTTAAATTGAATTAATAAAATGAAAAATATAAGGATAATACTTACCCCAAATGATTTAGCCATAGGAGTGTAATTTTCTATGGTAGCCTCATTTTCACCACCATAATTTATAGTTAATCCATCAGGCAATGTTAAAGCATCAATCTCAGGGCGCACAGCTCTAAAAATTTTAGAAGTAACAGCTCCTCTATCAACATCAGCCACAACGGTAAGTGTTCGTACACCATTTCTTCTAGTGATATTGCCTTCTGTCCATTCTGGTTGAAGTTTTCCAATAGATCGCAAAGGCAGTGATTCGAATGTAAATGGAGAGGTTACATATTGGTTTTCTAAATCATTGATTTCTTTTTTTTGATCTTCTTCTTTAGTAAGTATTACGTTAATTGGATAATCACCTTCCCAAACCGTAGTTAAAGGCAAACCGTCTAGAGAAACTATGAGAGAGGATGAAACAAATGATTTTGCATATCCTAATTTATTGGCTTTATTTTCATTGAGCTTTACAGAAATACCAGGTCGCATTTCTTCCCAATCATTTCTCACCCATGTGATGCTTTCATTTATTTCCAGTACTTTCGAAACTTTCGCGCCTATATCTTTTAAATCTTTAATGTTATTTGAAGAAATTCTTACTTCAATAGGCGCTTTAAAAGATTCCAAAGCCAATTGCTTCCATTTAATATGAGCTTGGGCAAAAGCGTCTGTGTGAGTTTTGCTATATTCATTCAGCACTTCAATAGTTGCTTCATTGGAAACAGTATTCACTAAAAGTTGCCCATAATTTTTGGCTGGTACATGTGGCGCATACAATGCGTTAAATCTTGGTGAACCATTCCCTATGAAGCTTGCCACATTTGTAATTCTTGAATCGGCTTTTAAAATGGTTTCTAAACTGTCAATTACTTTTTCTGTTTTTGAAAGTGAAGAACCTTCAGGTAAATAAACTTCTACTGCAAATTGCTTTCTTTCCATTTCCGGAAATAATTTTTGATCTACATTTAAAAAAAACAGCAACCCTAAAATTATGGACAATACCCCAGCCACTATGGTTAGTTTAGGATATTTAAACGTAAGTTCAAGTAATTTATCATACCCATTTTGTAAATGGTCTAACACACTTTTCTTTTGTTTTTTACTTTTTTGCTTCAGCCCTTTTTTTATAAGTGCATAACTCATAAAAGGCACAAGCAATACAGCCACCATCATAGAAATAATTAAAGCAATACCTATTGTAATTGGAAAGGTTCCCACAAAATCATTTGCAATTCCGGGAAGGAAAAACATTAATGGTAAAAAAGAAGCTATAATTGCCATTGTAGCAGACAGTACCGGAATAAATAGTTCTGTTGCCGATTTCCATGCTGCATTCCAAGGTGTTTCACCTTCATCTAATTTTTCAACATGGTCATCTATAACAACAATAGCATTGTCTACCACCATTCCCAATACTGTAATTAAGGCAGCTAATGTTACAATATGTAGTTGAATACCTACCAATTGCATAATACCTAAAGTAATTAAAATGGAAACGGGAATAGATATTGCCGCAACAGATGCTATACGGAATGGTAATAATATCATAGTTACAATTATAACCGCTAAAATAGCCAACAGGAACTCTGTCAAAAAATGAGAAATTGACTCATCTACAACTTCTGGGAGGTTCGATATTATATTTAATTTTACATCATCATCTGCAGTTTCAGAAAATTTATTAAGAACTTGTGTTACTTCTTTACCAAATTGCACAATATTGTTTCCTTTTTGCATCTCAAGAGAAAGTACAAGCGCACTATTTCCATTATTACGAATTAAATTATCGGGTTTTTCATAATGTTTTTCTATACGGGCAACATCT
>JAUYUF010000170.1 GCA_030694835.1 Flavobacteriaceae bacterium
ATATATATCCACCAGCTTGGACACAACAATTAGGTGTTTTTTCTTCTTATGAAATTTCTGAAAATTTAGTTAGAGATTTCATTAATGCAATTCCGAAAAAATTTAAAAAAATAACAATTCAATTGAATTCGGGTAATCCGATTAGTGGTACGAATATTTCAGAAAAGGTGAATTATATTTTACCGTTGGATAAACCTTATGATGAGTTGTTTAAGAATTTCAGGAAAGATAGAAGAGATCGAATTAAAAAGAGTTTTGATAAGAATAATTTAATTGAAGTGAATTATGAAATCGAAAAATTAATCAACATATTCAAAGTCAATTATCAATCTAAAATTGAACTATCTGAAAATGATTATTTGAAGCTCAAATTGTTAATTGAAAAATTAAAAAATATTGAAAAAATAAGTGTTAAAGTGATTTTAGATAAAAAGAATGATCTCGTTAATGCTGGTGCAGTTTTCCTATTTAGTAAAAAGAGAATTGTATATCTTTTTTCTTCACAAACAGATAAAGGAAGAAAAGAAAATTCATTAAGTAGAATTTTAAATAAAGTAATCAAAGATAATTCAAATTCTGATAAAATATTAGATTTTGAAGGTTCTATGATTCCTAATATTGCCGACTTTTTTAAGAGTTTTGGGGCAGAGAAAGAGGTATATTTTTTGCATCAAATTCCTTCTAAATATCTTTTGTAGTAATAAACAAAAAGAATCAATGATAAAATTCCTGAAAACCACATGATAATAGCTGAGGTTATTCCAGCTCCTAAAATTCCATATTTAGGAATAAAAAAATAATTTAAGATAATATTTAAAGCTAAAGAAGATATAGCTATCCAATAGTTTATTCTAGCTTTTCCTATAGATGAGAGTAAATTTCCGTATAAAGATCTTAATAAAAAGATTCCAATAACCCCAATAGTTAATATTACAAATAAACTATAATAGGAGGTATATATATCGCCAAAAATCCTTAAAATGTAATTCCCAAAAAAGAAAATAACTCCAAAAATAAAGATACTGATGAATGAAAAAAGGAGCGTAAAATTTTTAATATAATTTTTAATATAAATTGGATTATCAACATTTTCAGTTATTGTAACAAAATCAGTTGTAATAAAAATATTTGGGAGAATTAATAAACTGAAAGGGATGATACTAGTGTATTTATAATGAGTTATTAATTGTGGGTCAATCAACAAATATCCAATTAAAATAATATCAATAGCAAATAATAATTGAGTTGCAACATTTGCTAAACTCGCAAAAAAACCATACTTCCAAAAATCTTTGTTAATAATTTTTAACTTTAAAGTTTCTTCAGAAATGACAGCATTGTCTTTGGATTTAAAAATAAAGAAAGTAACTAAAGGTGAAAGTACGATGGCAAATACATAGCCGTAAACCCCAAAATAATAACTTAATAGTAAAATACTAAGAATTTGAATACTGCTAAAGACAATATCCATCATTGCAAAAGTTTTATTGTTACCTGTAATTCTGTAATTGATTTTTAAGATTTCAAACAAGAAATAACTTAATATTGAAATTGAAAATAGGATTAAATATAGAAATGCATCATTTAGTTTAAATGTAAAAATTGGACTAAAAATTACCACAAATAAGATTAAATAAATAGACCATTTAATCCCTTTTTTTAAAGTGATATTATATAAATATTTTTTCTCAATATTTGTGTGTAAAAATGAACCATATCGCAATAAACTTTGCTGAGTACCTAAGCCTCCTAGGGGTATTAAAAAAGAAATAATGTTAAATGCAAATATGGCTAGTCCAAGTTCTTTTTCGGGTAATAACATTAAAGCTATCCATGAACCAATAAAAGAAAATAGTCTAGAGATTAGTGTAGCTATGAATATATAGCTGCCAGATCGTTGAAAGAACCCGTTTATAAAATATTTAATTTGTTTCATTTACAGAATTGAATTATTGTACAATATTGAAAATTTCTCACAAATAGATTCGGGACTGAAATTTTGAACAACATAATTGTGCATTTCTTTATCTGACGCCTTATTGAAATTATTTTTAATTTCAAGGATTGCATCTAATAACTGCTTTTCATCTGAATTAATTAATTTGCCAAAATTTTCAGGAAAATACTCTTTAATTCCTCCAACATTAGTTGAAATTACTGGTACTCCACAAGAAAATGATTCTAAAATAACACATGGTAAATTTTCAGATTTGCTAAATAGGATTAAAACTGAAGCACAATTTATTAATTTACTAAATTCTGAATGTGGTAAATGATTAACAATTTTAATCTGATTTATATTAAGATTATTGATTAATTTATCGTATTTCTGAACATTTTCGCCTACAAAGTAAAATGTAAATTTTAATGAAAGCAACTCTAGTTTTTTGATAACATTTAAAATGCCAGGAACATTCTTAACATCAGCCATGTTTGAAGCGTGCAGGATAATAAATTCCTTGTGCGGACTCTTGTTAGGAACGAAAAGGTTAGTATTTACAACATTTGGTACTGGATGATAATTTCCATTTAAACCTATTTTATTCATTGAATTCCCTAAATTTTTTGTTACTGGTGCAATAAATTTTGAATTCTTAGCAATAATTTTTAATGTGAATTTTACAAAAGGATTAATTTTAGCAAAAAGATGTTCATGATAAATACTCCAATGTTCAGAAATGATAAAAGGTTTGTTTTTAAACCATTTTAAATACAAGGCAAAAATACCTGCCGGATAAATTACATTTAAATGAACAAGGTCAATGTTATCAGCTTTTTTATAAAGATTTAAATAGGTAGTAAAATAAAGAAATAGTTTTGAAAGAGGATTTTTTATTGGTTTTATATAGCCAATAATAGTTCTAACCTCGTTTAAAGTAAATTCAACGATTTCAACACTATTTTTTAACTTTGAATCGGAAATAACATGAATTGCTGTAACTTGATGTTTTAAAGCAACAGCCTCAGCATGACGTTGAATAAAATCACCATTGTTTGGAGAAACTCTAGAAGGATACCAACTATTAAGAAAAAGTATATGAAGTTTTTTGTCCAAGATGTTATTAAGAATTGAATTAAATTTATAATTGAAAAAGATTTTTTTACTTTTACCCAATGCAAATTAAACATATTTTTTTTGACCTCGACCATACTTTATGGGATTTTGAAACCAATTCGGATAAAGCATTTGAGAAAGCCTTTGAAAACCTTCAATTCAAGGTAGATTTAGCTAAGTTTTTAAACTATTACAGACCTATTAACCAAAAGTATTGGAAACTCTATAGAGAAGAAAAGGTTACCAAAGCACAATTGCGCCATGGTAGGTTAAGAGATACTTTTGATTTTTTAAAAATTGTTGTTACCGATGAAATGATAGAAGCAATGGCAGTTGAATATATTCGAGTGCTTCCAGAAAATAATCAACTTTTTGAAGGAGCTATAGAAATTTTAGAACATCTATCTTTAAAATATCAAATGCATATTATTACCAATGGATTTCAAGAAGTGCAACATTTGAAATTAGAAAAATCTGGAATTTCAAGGTATTTCAAGCATATTATTACTTCTGAAAGTGTAGGGTTTCAAAAACCACATCCCGATATTTTTCATCACGCTATGAAAGTTGCTAATACATCTCCAAGCGATAGTGTAATGATTGGTGATAGCTGGGAGGCCGATATTATGGGAGCACATCAATGTGGTATGCAAGTAATTTTTTGCAATTATCATCAAGAAACAGTAGGTGAAAATATATTGAGTATCACACATTTGTTGCAATTGAAACACTATTTGTAAAAAAATAATACATAGCTTCAGTTATTAAAGTTATTTTTTTACCACAAAGCAATAAAAATTTTATTTAATTAGTTTTAGATTGATTTTTTTGAATATTTTTATGATTTTATGCAAATTACATATGATTTAGCTAGAATTTTAATCGGAGTTTTCATAACTAACTTTCAAAAGTCATGAAAAAGAAAATGACATTGATATTTACGTTAATCATTACTCTAATTATTTATGGACAAAATAAACAAATTCTCTATAATTTTAATCAATTACCACAAACATTATTATTGAATCCGGGTGAAGAAATGACGCATAAATGGCATGTGGGGATTCCATTTTTGTCTGGTATTTCAGTTCAATATGAATCGACAGAATTAAAATTTCTAGGTATACTTTTAGATAATTCAAAGCCTATTCTTGAAAAATTTAGAGATGTAGTTTCTAATTTAACTTTAAAATCAAATGATTTTATTGTAATAAATCAACAATTAGAATTATTTAATGTTGGTTTTAGCCTTCAAAATAAAATTGATTTTTTGTCTTTTGGAATTTATGAAGAGTTGGATGCCGTTTTTTATTATCCTAAAGTTTTAGCAGAACTTTTTTATAAAGGTAATACGGTATTAGATAAAGAATATTCTTTTAAAGATTTAAAATTTCGTACAGAATTAGTCTCAGTTTTTCATGTTGGAATATCAAGGAAATTTAATGATGATTTGCAGGTAGGTGCCAGATTAAAAGTTTATTCTAGTTATTTTAATTTACAAACTAATAATAATAGTGGGGTTTATTACACTAAATTAGGAGAAACGTATCCATATAATCATTTTTTAAATGGAATGAGTGGTTCAATAAAAACCTCAGGAATTTTTTTGCCTGCAGGAACTGAAATAGATAAATTTTATGTAATTGATAAAACATTATTGGGGGGAAATTTAGGTTTAGGTGTAGATATTGGTTTTACACATAAGCCAAATAAAAATTTGAAAATAAGCGGAAGTGTGACTGATCTTGGTTTTATTTATAATTCAAAAGACATACTCTCTTTTAAATTAGAAGATAATTATAACTTTGAAGATGTAGAGCCGATTCTTTTTGATTTTGATAAACCAGATAAATATTGGAATGAAGTAATTGATAGTTTAAATATCTCAAAAGAGGATACTGAATTTAAAAAGTCATATTTGTCTTTTCGATCTACCAAAGTAAATGCTCAAATTAAATACGAATTTGGCGAAGATCGTTTTGTTGATTGTTATGATACCGAAGTAGATCCAGGTTATTTTAACGCTATTGGAGCTCATTTGTTTACAATTTTTAGACCTATAGCGCCACAAGTTGCAGCTACTATTTTTTACGAACGTAAGTTTACTAGGGGTTTAAGAGCAAAATTAACTTATACAGTAGATTCTTTTTCCTATACCAATGTTGGATTTGGATTGTCTGCCAAAATTGGTGTGTTTAATATTTATGGAATGGCTGATAATTTATTAGGTTATCAAAATTTGGCTAAAGCAAATAGTGCTTCTTTTCAGTTAGGTATGAATATTATTATTCCTTAAATTTTTGTAGTTTTATCAATAATAAAAATAATAAGAAATGAATAATAGAATTATAATTTTTGGGTTGATGTTACTCATGGTAACAACTGTTTTTTCGCAAGGTAAATTAGATGCCTATAAATATAT
>JAUYUF010000173.1 GCA_030694835.1 Flavobacteriaceae bacterium
ATATATTCAGGTTTTGTCAATGAATTACTCATGATTTCACTAAATCCTTGAGCGGTTAATTGAGCTGAAACGATATTTTCAACTTTCAAATCATCAAACTCTGAAAAAGAAATAGACGTATTTAATTTATCAGAAAACTCAATATTATTATAACCATAAACACGTAAAATTTCTTCAATAACATCAGCTTCTCTTTGTACATCAACTCTGTATGGAGGAATCATCAATCCCAAACCAACTTCATTTTCACTCAATATTTTGATTTCTAAAGAGGCTAATATATTTTTAATAGTATCTTTTGGAAGTTCTTGTCCAATTAATCGATTGGCATTTTCATAATGAAGGAAAACTTGAAAATCTTCAGCTTTATGTGGATAAAATTCTACAATTTCAGATGAAATTTTTCCCCCACAAATCTCTTTAATTAAAATAGCTGCTCTTTTAAGCGCATATTTAGTAATACTAGGATCTATTCCTCGTTCAAATCTGAAAGAAGCATCTGTATTTAAAGCGTGTCTTTTGGCTGTCTTACGAATAGCTATCGGATTAAAATAAGCACTTTCCAAGAAAATTGAAGTGGTGTTTTCAGTAACTCCAGAACCTTTTCCTCCAAACACACCACCCATACAAAGAGGATTGTCTTCACCATCACAAATCATGATATCTTCTGCATGTAATTTACGCTCCACATCATCTAAAGTAACAAATGAAGTATTGGTAGCTAAAGTTTTAACAATGATTTTGTTGCCTTTAATCTTACTGGCATCAAATGCATGTAATGGCTGTCCTAATTCATGAAGAATATAATTTGTAATATCTACTACATTATTTTTAGGAGTTAATCCTAATGACTTCAATTTATCTTGTAACCATTTAGGAGAAGTTTCAACTTTGATATGGTTAAAAGTAACACCACAATAACGCGGAATTAACTCCTTATCATCAACTTGTAAATCTATTTTCAGCGTTCGTTCATCAACATGAAAATCACTAACCGAAGGTGTTTTTAATTCTAGTTTTAAACCTTCTTGCATTAGTCCAGCACGTAAATCACGCGCAACACCCATATGACTCATTGCATCTGCTCTATTGGGTGTTAAACCAATTTCAAAAATATTATCAGAGGAAATATTAAAAACGTTGGAAGCTGGAGCTCCAACTTCATATTTGTCATCAATTACCAAAATTCCATCATGTTCTTTTCCTAAACCTAGCTCATCTTCAGCACAAATCATCCCAAAACTATCTTCACCGCGTATTTTTCCCTTTTTGATTTGTAGTGATTCCCCATTCTCCATATTTAATGTAGTACCAATGGTGGCCACTAAAACGGTTTGTCCGACAGCCACATTTGGGGCTCCGCAAACTATTTGAAGTATTTCTTCAGAGCCGATATTAACAGTTGTAACTTTTAAACGATCTGCATTAGGATGTTGTTCACAAGTCAATACTTTTCCAACTACAACACCTTCTAAACTTCCTTTGATAGATTCAAAAACGTGTATTCCTTCTACTTCTAAACCTAAATTAGTCAATAATTCAGCGGTTCTTACTGCTTCCCAATCTAACTGTATAAACTGTTTTAACCAGTTGTATGATATTTTCATATTGTTATTATTAAATGATTAAAAGATTAAAAGATTAAAAGATTAAACTTTTTAGCTTTAAACTTTTATTTTTGATGAGCAAAGATAATAAACCTTAAACAATTCACAATTTTAAATAAGCTCTCAACTGATGTTGGCCCAAATCGCTGTTTTCTGACTAATTTCTTTAAAAATGGTTAAAATTGGTGCATTTTCTGGTAGCGCCAAGTTCGCGTCTTTTTGAAGTGTTTCAAAAGCAACAGAGCGCACTAATTTTAAGATTTGTGAATCCTTTACAATATCGGCAATTTTAAGATTTAAAACACCACTTTGCTGTTTTCCCAACAAATTTCCAGGACCTCTCAATTTTAAATCAACATCGGCAATTTCAAATCCGTTATTAGTATTCACCATGGTTTTTATTCTAGTTCTAGCATCCTCAGAAAGTTGGTTACCAGTCATTAAGATACAATAACTTTGTTCAGCACCTCTTCCTACTCTTCCTCTTAGTTGATGTAATTGCGATAATCCAAATCGTTCAGCACTTTCTATCACCATAACACTCGCATTGGCCACATTTACACCCACTTCAATTACGGTTGTCGCCACCATTATATCAGTTTCTTTTTTGATGAATCGCTGCATTTCCAGCTCTTTTTCTTCTCCTTTTAACTTTCCATGAACAACACTAATACTATATTTTGGAAGCGGAAATGCTCTAGAAATACCTTCAAAACCATCCATTAAATCTTTGTAATCCAAGGCTTCAGATTCTTGTATTAAAGGATAAACTACATAAATTTGCCGTCCTTTTTCAATTTCATCCTTCATAAATTTAAAAACAGCTAATCTATTTTTATCAGATCGATGA
>JAUYUF010000233.1 GCA_030694835.1 Flavobacteriaceae bacterium
GAAAAGTACAAAAAAAGCCACGCTAAGTGTGGCTTTAAAAATTTATTTAACATAAAATTATACAGTCATTATTTCTTTTTCTTTAATTGAATAATGCTCATCTACAATTTTTATATACTTATCAGTTAATTCTTGAATATCAACTTCGGCATTTTTTTTCATGTCTTCAGAAGCCTCTAATTTTTTAATATCATTCATTGCATTTCTTCTATCGTTTCGAATACCAACTTTAGTCTCTTCAGCTGCAGCTTTTGCTTGTTTTGCTAAATCTTTACGACGTTCTTCCGTTAAAACAGGTACATTAATAATGATATTCTCCCCATTGTTCATCGGATTAAAACCTAGATTAGCAATTAGAATTGCTTTTTCAATTTCTGATATTAATTTCTTCTCCCAAGGTTGAACCATTATAGTTCTTGCATCTGGAGTATTAATATTAGCCACTTGACTAAGTGGAGTCATCGTTCCGTAATAATCTACTTTTACTCCCATTAACATTGCAGGAGATGCTTTACCGGCTCTAATATTTTTGAATTCAATTTCTAAATGAGTAATTGCTTTACTCATTAACTCTTCAGTACTATCAATTATAAAGTCTAGTTCTTCCATAAATGTAATTTAAAGTTCAAATTTAATAAAAAGAAATAAATTTCAAATTTATCCTTGAACTGTAGTTCCAATATTTTCTCCTGAAACTACTTTAAGTAAGTTTCCTTTTTTATTCATATCAAATACAATAATAGGCAATTTATTCTCTTGACTCAGTGTAAATGCAGTTGTATCCATAATTTTTAAATTTTTGGAGATAGCATCTTTAAATGATAAAGTATCATATTTAATTGCATTATTGTCTATTTCTGGATCTGAAGAATAAATTCCATCAACCCTTGTTCCTTTTAAAATTGCTTCAGCATTTATTTCAATTGCACGAAGAACTGCTGCAGTATCAGTTGTGAAATACGGATTTCCAGTTCCACCGCCAAAAATCACGACTCTGCCTTTTTCTAAATGTCGAACAGCGCGTCTTTTGATAAATGGCTCCGCAATTTGTTCCATTTTGATGGCGGTTTGCAAACGTGTTTTGATACCTTTATCTTCAATGGCGCTTTGAAGCGCTAATCCGTTGACGATGGTTGCTAACATTCCCATATAATCGGCTTGTACGCGATCAATCCCATTTCCAGCACCAGCAACTCCTCTAAAGATATTTCCCCCACCTATAACAATAGCAATTTCAACGCCTTTTTCAATTAATTCTTTTATTTCAACTGCGTATTCTGATAATCTTTTTGGGTCGATTCCGTATTGACGATCACCCATTAATGATTCGCCGCTTAGTTTTAATAGAATTCTTTTATATTTCATCAGTAAATATTTATTTTTTAGTTGTCAGATGTAATTCGTCTTTAGTCATTTCAAAAATATTAATAATTTTCATAAGACTCATTTCATAGTGAATTGGAAAGTTTAACAAATATAGTAATTCAAGCTAATGTATTAAAATAAAAAAACCACGTTAATTAACGTGGTTTTGAATATGATTAAATATAGCTTATCCTAAAGCTATTCTTTTAAAGTTAACAACTGTTACATTGCCAATAGTTTTAACGTATTGAGCAACACTTAGTTTACTATCTTTAATAAAATCTTGATTTACTAATGTATTGTCTTTAAAGAATCTTTGTAGTTTTCCTTTAGCAATATTTTCTAACATGGCTTCTGGTTTACCTTCTTGACGTAATACATCTTTTGCAATTTCGATTTCTTTATCAATAACTGATTGATTAACAGATGCTTCATCAAGAGCAACTGGATTCATAGCAGCAGCTTGCATTGCAACGTCTTTAGCAACTACTTCAGCACCATCAACATTTGCTGAAAGTCCAACTAAAGTTGAAATTTTATTACCAGCGTGAATGTAGAACCCTACAAATGGAGCAGATATTTTTTCAAAAGCACCAATCTCAATTTTCTCACCAATAACACCAGTTTGCTCAATTAATTTTTCAGCAACTGTAATATTTTCAAATTTTGCATTTAAAAAATCTTCTTTTGAATCAAAGTTTAATGCGATTTCAGCCATTTGACTTGCTAATGCAACAAAATTATCATTTTTAGCAACGAAGTCAGTTTCGCAATTTAAAGAAACAATAACTCCAGTTGTTTTTGCCTCATTAACTTTAGCAATAACTGCACCTTCACTGGATTCTCTATCAGCTCTGTTAGCAGCAACTTTTTGTCCTTTTTTACGAAGGATTTCAATTGCTAATTCGAAATCACCATCTGACTCTACTAAAGCTTTTTTACAATCCATCATTCCAGCACCTGTAGTCTGTCTTAATTTATTTACCTCTGCGGCTGTGATATTTGCCATCTTTTTAATTTTTAACTATTTTGAATTATTCTTCGTTATTGTTGTCAGTATCCTCTATAACTACATCAGTTTCTATAGTTTCCACTTCTTCTGATTCGTCTACAACTACATCAGCTTCTACAGCTTTCACTTCTTCTACAACAACTGCATCTTCTACTTTCACTTCTTTTTTAGGAGCTCTTCTTTCTGGTTTATCAGTAGCTTTCACTTCTTTTGGATCTTCTTTTCTATTAGATAATCCATCAGCAATAGCTTCCATAATATAACCTAAAACTTTTTCAATAGATTTTGAAGCATCATCGTTAGAAGGAATTACATAATCAATAGGACGAGGGTCAGAGTTCGTATCAACCATTGCAAAGATTGGAATACTTAAATTCAACGCTTCAGCAACAGCAATGTGTTCGTTTTTAGTATCAATAACAAATATAGCACCCGGTAAACGAGTCATATCAGCAATGGAACCTAAGTTTTTCTCTAACTTAGCTCTTAAACGATCGATTTGTAATTTTTCTCTTTTTGAAAGTTGCTCAAAAGAACCATCTTGTTTCATACGGTCAATTGAAGACATTTTTTTAACAGCTTTACGGATTGTAACAAAATTTGTTAACATTCCACCAGGCCATCTTTCAGTGATGTAAGGCATATTTACGCTTGCAGCTTTTTCGGCAACAATGTCTTTAGCTTGTTTTTTGGTAGCTACAAAAAGGATTTTTCTACCTGATGCAGCAATTTTTTTCAATGCTTCACCAGCTTCTTCAATTTTAGCAGCAGTTTTGTAAAGGTCAATTATATGAACATCATTGCGTTCAGTATAAATGTATGGAGCCATATTTGGGTTCCATTTTCTGGTAAGGTGACCGAAGTGTACACCTGCATCCAGTAATTCTTTGATTTCGATTTTTGTCATTTTGTTGTATAGTTTACGTTCCGTCGAGTTAGCAATAGGTAAGTAGCGATTAAATCAGTCTTACCTATTTGGATGCTAAACTTTCATTCTTTTTATCGAATAACGACAATTTATTAATATGATATTCAATGATCTGTTTAATTTGAAAAATATGTTTTTCAACAATATTTCCAGATTAACGTTTAGAGAATTGGAATCTCTTACGTGCTTTTTTCTGACCGAATTTTTTACGCTCAACCATTCTTGGATCTCTTGTCAATAAACCTTCTGGTTTTAAAATAGCTCTAAAATCAGGGTTAATAGTAATTAATACTCTAGAAATGCCTAAACGAATTGCTTCAGCTTGTCCTGTAACACCACCACCATATACATTTACTTTTACGTCGTATTCATTTTGAGTGCTTGTCAATACTAATGGTTGCATTACTTTATATTGTAAAGATGCAGTTGTTAAGTAATTGTTTAAATCTCTTTTGTTAATTACAACTTTTCCTGTTCCTTTAGAAACATAAACACGTGCAACAGCAGTTTTTCTTCTACCTATTTTATGTACTACTTCCATTATCTTAATTCGTTTAAGTTAATTAATTGAGGATTTTGAGCAGTTTGTTTGTGCTCAGCGCCTTCATATACATACAAATTTCTAAACAAAGCACTACCTAATTTGTTTTTAGGTAACATTCCTTTAACTGCTTTTTCAACTAAACGAGTAGCATCTTTTTGATGTACTTCAGTTGCTGTTAATGTTCTTTGTCCACCTGGATATCCAGTGTGACGAACATAAATTTTGTCGTCCCATTTTTTTCCAGTAAGGTTGATTTTTTCCGCGTTAATTACGATAACGTTGTCACCGCAATCTACGTGAGGAGTGTAGTTGGTCTTGTATTTGCCTCTTATAAGCATTGCTACTTTAGAAGCTAAACGACCCAATGAATGTCCGTCCGCATCAACAACTAACCATTCTTTATTAACGGTATTTTTGTTTGCTGATACTGTTTTGTAACTTAATGTGCTCACACTATTAGTTTTTGTCTTTGGTTAAACAATAATTTTTTCCCTTCAATAAGGTTTGCAAAGGTAAAATTAATTATCGATTTAACAAACTGCTTTTTACACCTAATTCATTAAAATTTAGTGCCCTTAAGTTAGGTGAGTTTTAAAACTTATTTTAAGTATTCTTTAAGTCTTTTTTTGATGAAATAATTCCACCCAGCAATACAACTTTCTCTTGCAAATTCGGGGGTATCTTGTGGAAAACTTTCCAATCCTTCATTGGTAAGTACTAATTTTGTCTGATTATTTTTTTCAAACAATTCAAAAGTGACGATGCCTTCTCCAGAAATGTTTTTGTATTTCCATCTGTAAACTATTTTTTTATTTGGAATCACTTCGATGATTTTCCAACAATGAAGAAAATCTTGACTGGGAGCTTTAACATTAAACTGAGTTTCAAATCCTACTTCTGCATTAAAAGCTGGAATATTCTCAAAAAACCATTGTTTCATTTGGTCTAATTGAGAGATAGCATTCCAAACAGTTTCAATATTTTGATTGAAAATTTGTTCTATGATGATGGGCTTAAAGTTGGTTTTCATGGAAGTTGTTTAGCTTAAGTTTATAATTCAGTAAAGTATAATATAAAAATTACTAAAACAACTACTTCCAAACCAACTTCAAATGTATATTTGTTTTGCTGGCAGTTCAAATAACTACCGTTAAATCCTTTTGAAACCCAAATGATAAGTGACCCCAATTTATTTAAGATATCATATGATGTTGATGACATAATTTATCAAATTTTCAATTCTTTAAATAAATGTAATTTTTCTGTTTTATTTCAGAGTTAATTAAATCACAACGGTTCGCGGATTTGAGAAGTGGCGGATTAAATGCTCGTCACTGTCCCTCGCTATAAAAGTAAATTAAATGCACGAAACTTTATACTTGCTCGTCAGTCACCATTTCTTAAACCCACTATCCTTCGCTACCCTTCTGTCTATTGTGCGTTAAGAAAGCCACACTCTTTTGCAAACTTTGGTTTGTGTGTTGCCTTGTGCGGTTTGCAAAAGAGTGTGGCTTTTGTATCGGAAAATTTACAGTTTTATTTTTAGTCCACCGTTTACAACAAACCCGTCAACTGGTGCATAAATATCTCTGAAAGTCGGGTTAGTAATTGAACCTGTATAAATAGTGTCAAACTTCGTTTGCCTTGTATTTCCGAAATTTTCAAAGTTTATGAAAACCGAAAACTTATCCCATATTTTTTCAACCATTAATCCAAAAAGCCAATATTCTTTCCCTATAGCTGCATCATTTAGTTCTTGAGGTGAGAAATAATAGGCTTCTAACCCAATTTTTAATTTATCTTCAATTTCATACATCAAAACATTATTTAGTCGGTGTTTTGCTACTAATGGAAAAGTTGTTGAGTTTCCGTTGTAATGTTCTTCTACATCAGCCAATGTGTAGCCTATAAAAAGTTTTAAGTCTCCATAAGATAGTTTCACATTGGTTTCAATTCCTTGGGTATCAATATATCCATTAGGTTGTTGAAACTCATATAAATTAGTAGTGGTTGAAGTAAGAATCAATGGGTCTTTTACTTGTGTATAAAATAGTAACATATTTATGCTAAAAGACATTTTATCTGAAAGTGATGTTTTGTAGTTGATGTCAAAATTCCCACCGATAGATTGCTCTGCTTTTGTTTTTGAAATATCAATTGGCAATACATTTCTAAACTGTATCCGTTCTGCATCTTCTGTAAAAATTGTTGGGGTTTTATATCCTAAACCTCCTCCAAGTCTAAATGATAATTTTGGATTCACTTTTAAAAGTGATGAAACTCTCGGTAAAGCAAAAAACCCATATTTGTTTTGGTAATCACCACGAAAACCAGTTTCAAGTGCAAATTTTCTGGTTAAGTTCCAAGTGTTTTGAACAAAGCCTCCAATGGTTGTGTAATTGTAATCAACTACTTTTGATGTGTCAAATTTATTTTGATTGAATTTGTCTGTCCAAAGATTTAAACCAGTTACCCATTCTGAATTCTCACCCTTAAGACTATATGTTGCTTCACTGAATGAAGAAATCTGAATACCTGAAAATTTGTAATTTGGAATTTCAATAGATCTGTCATAATAACTCACACTATTTTTAAATGACAAATTTGATTTATCATTTATTATATGATCAAGACCCAATTGGGTACTATAGCGATTTGTTTTATTTTTTTCAAAATAGCTATGTGTATTGTATCCTTTGTTTTCAATATATTTTATATCCCCGCCAATTCGATCTTCAATGGTACTGTTAAGACCAATGTTAAGAGTTGTTTTATCATTTAAGTATACAAATAATTTTGGATTAATAGTAAATCTCGTAAATTTTGGGATTGCTGTTAACCCGATATTTGCTGGGTCATAAGGTGTTCCTACATTATAAGATGCAAAAATAGTTGCACCAACTTTATCATTTTTTTTCGAGTAAAACGCACTTGCATCTAAGCCCAATGCAGATGTTCCGTTAAGCATAAAACTTAATTCTTTTTCTTCTTTCGGTATTTTTGAAACAAGATTTACCAACCCAGCAATAGCACCCTCACCATAAAGGGTTGATGAAGCACCTTTTATAACCTCTACTTGTTTTAAATCAAGAGGAACAATTTGTAATAAACTTAATCCACCCGAAAACCCTGAATAGAGAGGGTAGCCATCTTTTAATATTTGGGTGTATTTCCCATCGAGCCCTTGTATTCGAATACTTGAATTGTAGCTTGTAGCTGATGTTTGCTGTGTTTGAATACCTGTGCTTTCGTTCAACATCATACGAATATCTCCAGGTTTCATGTTTCCTTTTTCTTCTAGTTCTTCTCCTGAAATAGCTTCTATTCTTGTTGGAATATTCCCGATGGCCCTTCTAGAACGGGTGGCCGAAATTACCACTTGTTCAAGTTCTTCACCTTCGTGAGTAGAAAGAAAAATTTCTGTCGGTTCTGTTTGTGTCAAAGGGAAATTAAATATGCTCGTTTTTTCCTGATATCCGATATAACCAAAGATAATAATTTGTTTACCATTAGGAATATTTTTGATTTCAATAAAGCCGTTCTGGTCTGCGCTTGTACCAATAGTAGTACCATGTAAAATTGCTGTTGCACCGAAAAGTACTTCTTTACTTTCGCTGTCTTTGATAATGGCTTTGAACGTATTTTGTCCAAAGGCCAATGATGTATATATGATTGCCAACAAAGGCAAGATGAAATTTTTCATTTGTATAATGATTTAAGTTAAGATATAAGTAATAGAATTGGCGGTACGAAGCACCGCTAACAGAAAGTGGCGAAGCTACTTATTTTATCATTAACTTATTTTGGGAGGTTGCCAGATTTTAGCAAAAAAGTCGTTTGCAAATTGAGATTTATAAACAGCAACAGATTTGTCTTTAATGAAAGGGACTTCCTTGAAGTCAACCCCAACCCATGTAAAAACAAAACCCGAACAAGTTCCACAAGTAAAAAATGGTGAACAAGCATTGCAATCGCTGTCTTTATGCTCTTGTGAATGATTTTCTGTGTACTTTGTTTTTATTTCGTCATTGCAGTTGTCGTCTGAACAACAAGGTGCTGTCACAAGGAACAAAACATATAATGATAGTATGAAACAAAGTATTTTCATCGGTGTAAATATAATAAATGTTTGTCTAGTAGTGTAAAAACTTTAGCTCTTTTAACTGTGAAGCGATCGCCTGAGTGTTGGCTTGTCTGTCGTTTTAATGTAGTTCAATGTGTCTACTGTCGTTTTTAGGGGTTGCAGGTAACTCGTTATATAATTAATAAAAATAATTTTATCTCTTAAATATTTGAGGGATAACCTCAATCTACTATTTACTGTCCACCAAAAGGTGTTCCAAATATACCAACTGCAAGTTCTGCCCAAACAATTAGAAATGCAACTGCAATAGCTATACTTAAAGCAATTCTGTACTTAGTTTTTGTTATTTTTCTTAATACAAGATTAATCAAGAGACCTGTGCTTAATAAAAGAATACCCATAACTATAAAATCGAAACTTGTCCAAGTAACTTCTTCTGTGAACTGCATTGCTATGAACGGTATGAGTAATAGAATTGCTACTGTTATTAAAATGATATTCAGTCTTTTGTTTTTCATAAATATATTCATTTAAGAGTGTCTTAAAAATAGTAATTAAAAATCAATTAATGTGCCTCTAACCAATCATTTCCTACTCCAACATCAACAATTAAAGGAAAACTCAACTTATAAGCATTTTCCATCAATTGTTTAAGAATTGGCAGTAAGGTTTCTTGTTCATCTTTATAGATATCAAACACCAATTCATCATGAACTTGCAATAACATTTTTGATTTGTAATTATTTGTTTTTAAATAATTATAGATATTTATCATCGCAATTTTAATAATATCAGCAGCACTTCCTTGGATAGGTGCATTGACTGCATTTCGTTCATCACCCGATCTAACCATACTGTTTTGCGAGTTGATATTGTGCAAATAACGCCGTCTGCCCAACAAGGTTTCTACATATCCTTTTTCTCTTGCAAACTCTATTTGTTTATCAATAAATGATTTTAAGGTTGGATAAGTTTGAAAATAAGTATCTATTAATTCTTTTGATTCTGTTCTATTTAAATCAGTTTGCTGACTTAAACCAAAAGAAGAAACCCCATAAATAATTCCGAAATTAACGGTTTTAGCATGACTTCTTTGTTCTTTTGTTACCTCATCTAACGGCACGTTAAATACTTTTGAGGCGGTAGATTTATGAATATCTTCTCCGTTTTTAAAAGCCTCAACCATCGTTGGATCTCCACTCATATCTGCAATTAAACGCAATTCAATTTGAGAATAATCGGCAGAAGCTAATAGGTAATTTTCGTTTCTTGGAACAAATGCTTTGCGAATTTCTCGTCCGCGTTCCGTTCTAATTGGGATGTTTTGTAAATTCGGATTGTTAGAACTCAATCTTCCAGTTGCTGCAACTGCCTGACTAAAAGTAGTATGGATTTTTCTAGTTTTTGGATGTACTTCATTTGGCAATGCATCAACATAGGTGTTTTGTAGTTTAATCAAAGATCGCCATTCTAAAATATTGGAAATAATAGGATGTTTATTGACTAAATTAACTAAAATTTCTTCACCAGTTGCATATTGTCCAGTCTTGGTTTTCTTTGGTTTATCAATCAATTTTAAATTATCAAACAAAACAACTCCTAATTGTTTTGGTGATGCTAAATTGAAGGTTTCGCCAGCTTGTTCATAAATTAATTTTTCAAGTTTATGAATATCTTCAGTTAATTTTTTTGACAGATGTTTTAAAAAATCGATGTCAATTTTAATTCCTTCATATTCCATAGAAGCCAACACTTTTACTAATGGAATTTCAATTTCATTAAAAAGTTTAGTCAGGTTATTTTTAGCTAATTCTTTTTCAAATAGCTGTTTAAGTTGAAAAGTAATATCAGCATCTTCAACAGCATATTCTGTTATTTTATCCAACTCTACAGAACGCATGGTTTGTTGATTTTTGCCTTTTTTACCGATTAAATCTTCAATCGGAACTGGATGATAGTTTAAATAAGTTTCAGAAAGTACTTCCATATTATGACGCATATCTGGGTTGATGAGGTAATGCGCCAACATGGTGTCAAACTGAGGTCCTTTAATTTCAATTCCGTATTTCATCAAAATTTTTAAATCGTATTTCAGATTCTGAGCCACTTTTTCAATAGTTTCACTTTCGAAAAAAGGTCTGAATTCTTCTAACAATTGATAGGTTTCTTCTTGGTTTTCAGGAAATGGAACATAATATCCTTTTCCTTTTTCATAAGAAAAAGCAATACCAACCAAAGTTGCTTCAAAAGTATCTAAACTAGTAGTTTCGGTGTCAAAACAAACGGATTTTTGTTGTAATAAATAATTGATTAAAAGTTTGCGAGCAATTGGTGTATTGGTAAGTTGATAAAAATGTTCAGTATTAGAAATATTTTTATATCCTGAAATTTCCGATTGAGTAACATCTTCATTGGAAGGAGCTGAAAATAAATCAAATTGTTGAGTTTCTGATGTTGGCTTTTGAATAGGTGTTTCAGTAGTTTTATTATTTTGTATTTGAATACCACGTTCTTTAAAAAATCGCATAAAACTTTCTGCCATTTGTCTAAATTCTAACTCTTGGAAAAGTGCTGTAGTTTTTTCAAAATCGGGTTGTGAAAGTTCAAAGTCTTTTTCATCAAATTCAATAGGACAATCTGTTATAATGGTAGCTAATTTTTTGGAGAGAATTCCTAGTTCTTTATTGGCTTCAATATTTTCTTTGAGTTTGCCTTTTAGTTCATGTGTGTTGGCTAATAAATTTTCTAAACTTCCGTATTCTTTAATGAATTTTTTTGCAGTTTTTTCACCAACACCTGGAAGTCCTGGAAAATTATCAACAGCATCGCCCATCATACCAAGAAAATCAATTACTTGTAAAGGATGATCAACTTCAAATTTTTCTTTGACCTGTTCAATACCCCAAATTTCAATGCCATTTCCCATGCGAGATGGTTTGTACATGAATATATTTTCTGAAACTAATTGAGCAAAATCTTTATCTGGAGTAACCATAAATACTTGATAATTTGCTTTTTCAGCTTGTTTTGCAAGGGTTCCAATTAAATCGTCAGCTTCAAATCCGCTTTTTTCAATAATAGGAATATGCATCGCTTCTAATAATAGATGGATAAAAGGAATAGCAATCTTAATAGCTTCGGGTGTTTCACTACGATGTGATTTATATTCTGGAAACAAGTCATTTCTATAATCAGAACCATTTTTATCAAAAGCTACTGCTAAATGATCTGGTTTTTCACGTTTAATTACATCAACTAATGAGTTCATAAAACCTAAAATGGCTGAAGTGTCTAATCCTTTAGAGTTGATTCTCGGATTTTTTATAAAGGCGTAATAACCTCTAAAGATTAAAGCATAAGCATCGAGAAGGAATAGTTTTTTTTTGGGCATTGTGGATGTTTTATTCATATTTCAAAAGTACGAATTGAAAACTAATTTATTTAAGTTTAAAAGAAATACTAAAATTTTACTAATCATATAAGTTTTATACAATAAAAGTGTATATTTGGTTGAATAAATTCATTAAAATATGACCAAATTTGGTGAATTAATTGGTGTTGAAACCCCAATTTTAATTAATTTTTATCTTGCTGAAAAAAGCAATGAAAGTATATTAAAAACCCTTAAAGAAGTTTCTTCTTTAATTGGTCAAAAGGCTAGAATTATAAAAATTGACATCAGTAAAAATGAATTATTAGCCGATGCATTAAAAATAAAAGGCAATAGTACTTTTGTAATTTATAAAGATGGCGAAATGAAATGGCGTCAAACCGGTGATACAAATGCTGACACTTTATTGCAAACGCTTCAACAGTTTATTTAATTTTTTCAAAAGTAAATCCTAAACTTGTATAGTGTTTTAAGATTATAGGTAAGCAATATTGTAGTTTTTCATCTGCTTTATGGTGATCATGCATTACAATAATACTTCCATTTACAGTATTTTTCAATATGTTATTCAGTACTTTTTCTTTGCTGATATTTATATCAAAATCACCACTTAAAACATCCCACATTATTATTTTAAATCCTTTTTCTTTCAATTTATTTATTTGTGAAAACCTTATTTTTCCATAAGGTGGCCGAAGTAATTTTGAATTTTGGATTTTAAATTTTGGATTTTCATTAAAATATTTTTCTGAATCTTCGATATTTTTAAGATAAATAGAAGTGGTGGTTTTCCATCCATTTAAATGATTATTAGTGTGGTTTCCAACTGTATGTCCTTCTTCAATAATTTGTTGAAAAATAGCTGGAAACTTATCAATGTTTTCACCCACACAAAAAAAAGTAGCTTTTGCATTGTGTTTTTTTAACTGCTCTAAAATAAAAGGTGTAATCTCAGAAGTTGGACCATCATCAAAAGTTAAATAAAGTTTCTTTTCAGAATTAGTAAAACTCCAAACCAAATCCTTAAAAAATGATTTAATAAAGTTTGGAGTTTTAACGATATAAAAATGCATGAAATAATAAATTATTCTAAAATATTTTTAAATAACTGAACATGAGAACTAAAGTCTTCCATCATTTTTGTGGAGTTTTTTTCGTCGTATTTAGAAGTAACATCAACTATATTTTTATACATCAATACATTGGTTTCAATTTCATCAAACACTTTGTCTAATAGATTTTCATCAAAACGACTGTAATAAAGTAAGTTTTCTTGGAATTTACCCACTAATAAATTAGCTATTTTTCGAGCTTTTTCAGGTTTATTAATCATATAATAAGATTCTACATAACCCAAAACCATTCCATAATGTCCGTAACGTTCAATAGGCATTTTATCTATTGATAAGTCTAATATTTGTTCCGCTTTTACAAATTTATTTTCTTGAATTAAAACATCTGCCAAACGTATTAAATTATTGCGGAGTGTAACTGAGTTTTTACGTGTTTCAATATCTAAATAAATATTAGGTTTGCTCATGATATCCCAATCCCATTTAATCATTTTTTGATACATAGCATCAGAATCAATATGACCCATATCAAATGCAGTTTTGTCTTTATTGCTTGTTTTCATTGGAACAAATTTATAGGCAGTTCCGTCTAGTTGCAAGTAATCTTTTAGCCAAATATATTCTTCATCATCATGACTTCCGCCGGTAAAATATATAGGATGCTTCCAATTATTGTTAGCCAAAATATCCAACATCAAGATTCTGCTTTTTGAAATCCCTTGTTCGTCAATATCTATATCAATATAAGGAAGTATAGAATCGGCATATTTTAAAGGAAGAATTTTGTTTCTTAAAACAGCTTCTTTATCAATATATAATCTTATTTTATTAGTTGGATAGGTTTTTTCTTTATGTCCATTATTGGTCTCAACATAGGTTGCATCATCGCTAGAAGCAATCCATTTCATAAAATCTTTAATATCAATTCTGTTTTCAGTTCTAGGAACATGATAAGCTACTTCTAAAGATCCTTGTTTATAATGTTCATGAGTTAATATTCCCGGTATAGGATCAGCTTCGTAAGTTTTACGTTTCATTTGGTCAATATACCAATCAGTATTAAATAAGCTGGTATTGACTAATTTTAGATCGGTTCTGTAATTTTCAACTTCTTGTAAATACCATAGTGGGAAAGTATCATTATCGCCGATAGTGAACATAATAGCATTTTTATCACAAGAATCGAGGTAAGATTTAGCTACAAAATTAGTGGTGTATCTACCAGAACGATCGTGATCATCCCAATTTTCATTAGCCATAATTGCTGGAACTGCAAATAGTGATAATGTTACAACTCCTATAGCAAGGGATTTATGTGAAGTGAATTTTCTTAAATAATCAAAAAGTGCTAACACACCAATTCCAATCCAAATAGCAAAAATATAGAATGAGCCAACTACAGCATAATCTCTTTCGCGCGGTTCAAATGGCTTCGGATTTGTATAGAAAATAATCGCTAAACCTGTAAAAGCAAAAAATAACAGTAATGTATAGAAGTTGTTTTTATCTCTTTTTAATTGATAAAAAACGCCTAATAATCCTAATAAGAATGGAAAGAAATAATAAGTGTTTCTTCCTTTGTTATTAGCTATATCACTTGGTAAATCTGATTGTGGACCTAAACGAAATTCATCAATAAAATTAATTCCGCTGAGCCAATTGCCATTGTTTATATCCAAATATCCTTGTTCATCATTTTGTTTTCCAACAAAATTCCACATAAAATATCTGCCATACATATAACCAAATTGGTAGTTAATCATGAAATAGATATTCTCACTAAAAGTGGGTTTTCGTTCAGCTGCTTTTGGTATTCCAGCAATAGCTTTATAATTTCTTACAGCTGCCGGATTTACCATTCTAGGTATAAATCCTTTATGTTTATTACTATAATTAGGTGTTGCTTTTTCGTAGTTGTTTACAATGATATACTTACCTTTAGTTTCATCTTTTTCATATTTGGGCTTTTCATCTACATAAGGCTCATTTTCATCTAATTCTCTATCAAAAACTACTGAATAATAGGTGTCATAGAAAACATTAGCATCGCCATATTGTTCTCTATTATAATAAGCTAAAAGTTCTCTTGCACTAGATGGATTATTTTCGTTGATGGTTGTATTAGTATTAGCTCTAATTGGCAACATAATCCATGAAGAAAACCCAATCATTACAAAAAGAATTGATAAAATAACGGTATTTGCTAGTACTTTTCCTTGTTTTCGAGTATAACTCAATCCAAAATAAAATCCTGCAATTAATATAATGGCTGCAATAATACTTCCTGAGTTAAAAGGTAATCCAACTGAATTGATAAAAAATAATTCAGAGGCGCTAAAGAATTTTAAAGTGTAAGGAAATAAGAATTTGAAAACAAATATTAATACTACAACCGCAATGATATTGGCGATGATGAATTTTAGATAAGAATCAATAATATATTTTTTCAATAAAAATAAATAGACAATTGCAGGAATAACAAGTAGTGATAATATGTGAACTCCAAAGGACAATCCAACAACAAAACTTATTAATAACAACCATTTGTTACCTCTTGGAGAATCAATTTCATCTATCCAACGTAATCCAAGCCAAAATAACAAAGCCATTAAAAAAGAAGACATGGCGTAAACTTCTGCTTCTACAGCACTAAACCAAAAACTATCAGAAAAAGTGTAAGCTAATGCGCCAACCAATCCGCTTCCTAAAATGATAATTCCATTTTCTTTAGTTAATTCAGTTGAAGAGATTAATTTTCTTGCAAAATAAGTAATTGTCCAAAAAAGAAAAAGAATGGTAAAAGCACTTGCCAAGGCTGACATGAAATTCATGACCATCGCCAATTGAGTTACATCTGAAGTAAATAATCCAAAAAAAGCACCTAGCATTTGATAGAGTGGGGCTCCAGGAGGATGGCCTACTTCAAGTTTAACTGAAGTTGAAATATATTCTCCGCAGTCCCAAAAACTAACGGTTGGTTCTATAGTTAAGGTATAGGTAATGAGCGCAATAGCAAACACTGCCCATCCTAAAATAACATTCCATTTTTTAAAATTTAATGAAGTCATATTTGATGATGTTATATTCTGTGTGCGAATTTAGTAAATATAGCCGAATAAATTAGAGCGATTCATTCTCAAGGGTTTTTAAAAAACATTAGAAAATTTTTAAAAAAATTTGTCGAAACAAAAACTTTGATTTAGATTTGCACCCGGAATAATGACCTATGGTGTAACGGTAGCACTTCGGTTTTTGGTACCGTCAGTCTAGGTTCGAATCCTGGTAGGTCAACAACCAAAATTAGAAAACCCTTTCAAATTAGTAGTTTGAGAGGGTTATTTTTTATAGCGTTGTAAACCACGTAGTAATTTTAATTATTTAACTAATTTAAAGGTAATAACAGGTTTTAATGCTTTGTTGGCTATATCTTCTCCAATACTACCATTAAATAGGTGTGCTAATCCTCTTCTACCATGAGTATTGATGGCAATTAAATCAGCTCCGATATCATTTGAAAAATTTAAAATTCCTTTCTCAATAGTTATGTCGTTATATATATTTAAAGTATGATTTCCAATATCAAATTCGTTTACAAATGCTCTTATAAGCTCACTAGTTTTTTTGGTGGTTTCAAAATTGTGAATTGTATTAACCTTTAAGAGATGTAAGTTAGCATCAAAAAAAGTAGCAAAATCAATTATTTTTTGAAATGTATTTCTATTTTCAATATGAAAATTACTGGCAAAAACAATATCATCAATTTTAAAATCATCTGGAGCTTCTTTAACAACTAAAACAGGAACATCTGAACGACGTACTACTTTTTCCGTATTTGATCCAATTAATATTTCTTCAATACCTGAAACACCTTTAGAGCCCATTACGATTAAATCGATATTTTGTTTTTCAGTTTCTTCCAAAATACCTTCAAATGCCTTGTTAAATTGTACAATTTCAATAACATTTATCCCAGCTAAAAAATGCTGTTTTTTGAAGCGAACAAATTTTTCATGAGCTCGTTTAACAAATAACAATGAGGTTGGTGCGTTAGATGTGCCTCCAAAATTACCAGAGTCTATTACACCTGATGGTAACTCTAACATATGTAACAAATAAATGTCACTATTGGTAAGTTTAGCTATTCTAGCGGCGACTTTAGCGGCGACTTTAGCCTCTTTTGAAAAATCTACTGGTACTAAAATTCGTTTCATACATTATCAATTTGGGTCTGTTATAATTTATAAATGTAATAAATATTTGGAATATAAGGAAGTTCATTTTTGATTTTATAAAATTACTTGTATATTTGCAGTGGATTTAGAGGAAACTTAAAATTTGGAGGGGACAGGAGTCCCCTCTTCTTATACTATGAATAAACAGGTTGTAAATCAATTAGTCAGTGAAGCGTTAAGTGAAAATAATTCCTTATTTTTGATAGATTTAACACTTCACCAAGACAATAGAATTGTTGTTCAAATTGATGGAGAGCATGGAGTTCCTTTAAAAGAGTGTGTTCGTATCAGTCGGTATATAGAGAATAGTCTTGATAAAGAAGTAGAAGATTATGCACTTGAAGTTACAACTCCAGACATTGCAGACCCTATTAAAGACATCAGACAGTATAAAAAAAATCTACTAAGAACTCTTTTAGTTACTTTAAAAGATAGAAATAAA
Organism: Flavobacteriaceae bacterium; assembly: GCA_030694835.1. Taxonomy (GTDB): domain Bacteria; phylum Bacteroidota; class Bacteroidia; order Flavobacteriales; family Flavobacteriaceae; genus JAGXRT01. Next base: position 17,072 of record JAUYUF010000233.1, read on the forward strand.
GTAGAGGGCGTTTTAACACAAATTACCGAAAATGGAATTTTGTTGGAAAGTAAAGTTAGAGAGCCAAAGCCTATTGGAAAAGGTAAAATAACAGTAATAAAAAATATCGAAGTAGCATTCGAAAATATTGAAAAGGCAATTGTTAAAATAATATTCTAATAAATAAACTATATGGAAAATATAGAATTAATTGAATCGTTTTCTGAGTTTAAAGATGATAAAAGTATTGATAGAGTTACCTTAATGGCAATTCTTCAAGAAGTATTCTTAGCTGCTCTTAAAAGAAAATTTGGTAGCGAAGATAATTTTGATATTATTATCAATCCAGATAAAGGAGATTTAGAAATTTGGAGAAATCGAATTGTTGTAGCCGATGGTGAAGTTGAAGATCCAAATGCAGAAATCGAACTTACTGAGGCTCGTAAAATTGAACCAGATTTTGAAGTAGGTGAAGAAGTTTCCGAAGAATTTAAATTGATAGATTTAGGAAGACGTTCTATTCTAGCACTTCGCCAAAATTTAATTTCGAAAATACACGAGCACGATAGCTCTAATACGTACAAAAAGTTTAAAGATTTAGAAGGAGAATTGTATTCTGCTGAGGTTCATCACGTGCGTCACAATGCTGTTATTTTAGTTGATGATGAAGGAAACGAAATTCTTTTACCAAAAAGTGAGCAAATTCGTACAGACTATTTCAGAAAAGGAGATACTGTAAAAGGAATAATCAAATCGGTCGAATTAAAAGGAAATAAACCATTAATTATTTTATCGAGAACTGCTGATGATTTCTTACGTCAGTTGTTTGAACAAGAAATTCCTGAAATTGCTGATGGATTAATTACTATTGAAAGAGTTGCTCGTATCCCAGGTGAAAAAGCCAAAATAGCGGTAGATTCATACGATGACAGAATTGATCCTGTTGGAGCGTGTGTGGGTATGAAAGGTTCTAGAATTCACGGAATTGTGCGTGAATTAGGAAATGAAAATATTGATGTAGTTAATTATACAAAAAACGATCAAATGTTTATTGCTCGTGCTTTAAGTCCAGCTCGTTTAGAATCCATGAAAATTACCCTATTTGCGTATGAAAAACCAGACGGTATGAAAGGGAAAGTAGAAGTTTTCCTTAAACCGGAAGAGGTTTCTAAAGCCATTGGAAAAGGTGGAGTTAATATCAGATTAGCATCACAACTTACAGGATATGAAATTGAAGTTAAACGCGAAAATGTAGAAGTTGATGATGTTGAATTAGCAGAATTCTCTGATGAAATCGAAGACTGGATCATCCAAGAATTTGTGAAAATTGGTTTAGATACTGCTTTAAGTGTTATCGATCAAAAAGTAGAAGACCTAGTGAAGCGTACCGATTTAGAAGAAGAAACAATTATTGAAGTTCAAAGAATATTAAGAGCTGAGTTTGAAAAATAGTTAATTTCAAATTCATAGGCTAAATAAACAATATATGGCTGAAAACGTTAGATTAAATCAAGTAATTAGAGAGCTGAACATTTCGCTAGAAAGAGCAGTAGAATTTTTATCATCTAAAGGGATAGAAGTTGAGGCGCGTCCTACAACTAAAATTTCAGGCGATGTCTATGATATTTTATTAGACGGATTCAAGGCTGATCGAAAAAATAGAAAAGCTTCTGAAGAAATAGGCGAGGAGAAAAGAAAAGAAAAAGAGGAAATGCGTGAAGCTTTTGAAAAAAAGAGAGAGCATGAACGTGAAGAAGAAGAAGCTAAGCATGAAGTTGTAAAAGCCAAAGCAGAAAAACTTGAAATAAAATCAGTTGGTAAAATTGACTTGGAACCACAAAAAACTCCTGAAAAAGAGGAAATTAAAGTAGTTCCAGAAGTAGTTGAAACTCCAGAAGAAAAAATAGTTATTCAACCAAAGATTGAAGAACCTGTTATTTTAAAAACAGAAGAGCCTAAAAAACCAGTTTTTGAAAAGAAACCAGTTCAAGGTGTAGAACCAAGAGTTAAGCCTGTTGTTATAAAGAAAAAAGATTTAGTTAAAAAAGAAGTAGTTAGAGAACCATATAAACCTGATTTTCCTAAGAAAAAGGAAGTTATAAAAGTAGTTGATGAGGTTGTTGATGAGCCCGAAGATATTGTAGTAACAACCAATTATAAAAAATTACAAGGTGTTAAGAGTACTGGTAAAACGATTGATCTTAAACAATTTGAAAAACCTAAAAAGAAAAAAACGCTAGAACCTGAGAAAAAAACACCTAAAAATATTATTAAAGCTGTTATCAAAGATGATAGTTCTAGTGATAGTCAAAGAAAAC
>JAUYUF010000180.1 GCA_030694835.1 Flavobacteriaceae bacterium
GTATAGATGACGCTATGAAAGCAGGTTTTGGATGGGAACATGGTCCTTTTCAAATTTGGGATGCCATTGGTGTTGCAAAAGGAATTGAAATGATGAAAGCTGAAGGCTTCACTCCAAATACTTGGGTAACTGAAATGTTAGCTGCTGGAAATTCATCTTTCTATTCAGTAAAAAATGGCGCAAATTTCTATTATGATATTCCTTCAAAATCACAAGTAAAAATTCCTGGACAAGATAGTTTTATCATCATAGATAATATTCGCGAAGCAAAAACAATTTGGAGAAATGAAGATGCATGTATTCAACATTTGGGTGATGGCGTTTTAAATGTAGAATTCCAATCTAAAATGAACACTTTAGGAGGAGGAGTTTTACAAGCTATTAACAAAGGAATTGATTTAGCTGAAAACGAATATGAAGCAGTGATTTTAGGAAATCAAGGTCCAAATTTTTCTGTTGGAGCTAATTTAGCGATGGCCTTTATGATGGCTGTTGAGCAAGAATATGATGAACTAAACTTCAGTGTTAAATATTTCCAAGATACTGTAATGCGTTTACGTTATTCTTCTATTCCAACCATTGTTGCACCTCACGGATTTACCTTTGGTGGAGCTTGTGAAATGAGTATGCACGCTGATAAAGTTGTTGCCGCTGCAGAAACCTATATCGGATTAGTAGAATTTGGAGTTGGAATTATTCCGGGTGGAGCTGGATCTAAAGAAATGGCTTTAAGAGCTTCTGAAGGATTGTTAAAAGATGATGTTAAACTAAATAAATTACGTGATTATTTTATCAATGTAGCAATGGCAAAAGTTGCAACTTCTGCACATGAAGCATTTGATTTAGGATTCTTCCAACATCATAAAGACATAGTTGTTGTAAGTAAAGAACGTCAAATTGCGACAGCGAAACAACACGCTATTCAAATGTTAGAAGATGGCTACACGCAACCTGTTCCTAAAAAAGCTTTGGTATACGGACAACAAGCTTTAGGAATGTTCTTAGTAGGGACTGATAGTTTAGAAAAAGGAAAATATGCTTCTGAGCACGATAAAAAAATAGCTAATAAATTAGGTTATATTATGGCTGGTGGAGATTTATCTGAACCTACTTATGTTTCTGAACAGTATTTATTAGACTTAGAACGCGAAGCAATCATGTCTTTATTTACAGAAAGAAAGACTTTAGAGCGTATTGAACATATGTTAAAAACAGGTAAACCTTTAAGAAATTAGTTAATGGTAATTGGTAGCAGGTATCAAGTAGCAAGTATCTAGAAAATAGATGAAAAAATCTATTAAATATAATATTTCTAATATTATCAATATTTGATATATGATTCTAAAATATCTAAAATATAAATAATAATAATTTTATCAATACCAGATACTAAATACCTGATACTTGATACAAAAATTTAAAAAAATGAAAACAGCATATATAGTAAAAGGATATAGAACAGCAGTAGGAAAAGCACCTAAAGGAGTTTTTAGATTTAAAAGACCAGATGAACTTGCAGCCGAAACTATTGAATACTTGTTACAACAAGTACCTCAACTTGATAAAACTCGAATTGATGACGTAATTGTTGGCAATGCAATGCCAGAAGCTGAACAAGGCTT
>JAUYUF010000198.1 GCA_030694835.1 Flavobacteriaceae bacterium
TGGAAGTAATTTTGGGGGAAGTCCGATTGCTATTTCACTTTTAGGTTATAATGTAGATGAATTAAAAGCCGCAACTGAAGATTTAAAAATAGAACTAGCCGGAAATAAAGCCTTAAAAGATATCAACGATAATGACCCTGAAGGAATTAAGGAGATTAAAATTAAATTGAAAGACAAGGCGTATGCTTTAGGACTTAATTTGCAATCGGTTATCAGTCAGGTTCGCAGTGGATATTTCGGATTCCAAGCACAGCGTTTTCAACGTGGACAAGATGAAATTAAAGTTTGGGTTCGCTATACTAGAGAGGATAGATCATCTATTAAAAAATTAGATGAAATGTGGATTTCTACTCCTTCGGGCAGTAAAGTTGCTTTTGGAGAAATTGCCACTTATGAAATAGAACGAGGTGTTATCGCTATCAATCATTTAAATGGTAAAAGAGAAATTCAAGTAAACGCTGATTTAAAAAATCCAAGTGAAAGTGCTACAGAGGTTTTAAGTGATATACAGCAAAATGCGATGCCAGTACTTTTTTCCAAATATCCAACCATAACAGCATCGTATGAAGGACAAAATAGAGATGCTATGAAAACCCAAGTATCACTTAAAAAAGTGGGTTGGATTATGATTATGTTAATTTATATTGTAATTGCATTTACATTTAGATCTTATACACAACCTTTGTTATTAATGTTAATGATTCCTTTTAGTGTTATAGGAATTGTTATCGGTCATTATGTTCACGATTTTCATATCAATGTTCTCTCATGGTTAGGAATTATTGCTTTGGTTGGAATTATGGTTAATGATGGATTAGTTTTAATAGAGAAATTTAATGGTTACCTCAAAACAGGAGTAAAATTTGAGGAAGCATTAATTCATGCTGGGCAATCAAGATTTAGAGCCATCTTTTTAACTTCATTAACAACAGTTGCCGGATTAGCTCCATTATTACTAGAAAAAAGCAGACAGGCTCAATTTTTAAAACCAATGGCTGTATCTATCACCTATGGTATTATTGTAGCAACGGTTTTAACACTACTAATGTTGCCTCTTTTACTGTCTTTAGGCAATACAATTAAAGTAAATTGGATTTGGTTTAAAACTGGAACAAAACCAACTAGAGAAGAAGTTGAAAGAGCTATTATTGAATTAAAATCAGAAGAAAATGAACAAGTTTAAACTATTAATAATCTCTTTTATCGTTTCTTCACAAACGTTTTCACAAGAGATTTTAACCAAAGATCAAGCTATTAATTTAGCTCTCGATTATAATTATGGTATTAAAATTGCAAATAATAAAGCTGAAATTGCTAAAAATAATGCAAGTATATACAACAGCAAATATTTACCTACATTAAGTGCGAGTGCGGGATTAAACTATAGTAATACAGATGCTGATAATAAGTTACAAAACGGAACAATCGTTTCAACAGATAATGCTGAATATAATAGTTACAATGCTTCAATAGCTTTAAGATATACCTTGTTTGATGGTTTTGGAAGAATCTATAATTATAAAAAACTGAAAGAATCTCATCAAATTTCTGAATTAGATGCTCGTGGAATTATTGAAAATACCTTTTTAAACGTTTTCTCAAAATACTTTGAAGTTGCTAGATTAACACAAAATGAAATTAATTTAAAACAATCACTAGAAATTTCAAAACAACGATTAAAAAGAGTTTCTTATAGTTTTGAATATGGTCAAAATACCAAATTAGAAGTTTTAAATGCTGAAGTTGATGTTAATAATGATAGCATTAATTATCTGAATATTAAAAGACAATTGGCCAACGCTAAGCGAGATTTAAATTTGATTTTAGGAAATGAAATAACTACAACTTTTAAAGTAGAAACTGATGTACTATTTCTTGAAAACTTGTCTTTAAATGAGCTTTTACAAGAGTCTTTATTAAATAATGTAAGTGTTCTTAAAGCTGAAAGTAATATTGAATTAGGAAATTATGATT
>JAUYUF010000206.1 GCA_030694835.1 Flavobacteriaceae bacterium
GAAGAATTAGCTGATTGGATTAAAAATCTACCCTCAAAACTATCTAAAAAACAACTTCATATTGGAGAGGAAGTTATCAAAGAAATTGCCACTCGAGTACAGTTTTTATTAGATGTCGGACTCAATTATTTGATGCTTGATCGTTCTTCTAAAACCTTATCTGGTGGTGAAGCTCAACGCATCAGATTAGCCACACAAATAGGTTCTCAACTAGTAGGAGTTCTTTATATTTTGGATGAACCCAGCATAGGACTACACCAACGCGATAACGCAAAACTCATCGACTCATTAATAAAATTGAGAGATGTTGGCAACTCTGTAATTGTTGTTGAACACGATAAAGAAATGATTGAAAAGGCTGATTATATTATCGATATTGGTCCAGGTGCTGGAATTCATGGTGGTGAAATTGTGAGTATCGGTGATTATATAGAAACTTTAAAACATCATACATTAACAACTGATTATCTCAATGGAATAAAATCAATTTCAGTTCCTAAAAAGAGGAGAAAAGGTAATGGAAAAACTATTGAGTTAAAAGGCACTAAAGGGAATAATTTAAAAAATATATCTGTTTCATTTCCATTAGGTAAAATGATTTGTGTAACTGGTGTTTCTGGAAGTGGAAAATCTACTTTGATTAACGAAACGCTATATCCAATACTAAATAACCATATATATAATGGAGTTCAAAAACCTTTAGAATATAAAGAAATTAAAGGAATTGATAATATTGATAAGGTTATTGAAATTGACCAATCCCCAATTGGAAGAACTCCACGGTCTAATCCCGCAACTTACACTGCTGTTTTTAATGAAATTAGAGCCTTATTCTCTAATACTCCTGAAGCTATGATACGCGGTTATAAACCCGGACGTTTTTCTTTTAACGTAGTTGGTGGTCGATGTGAAACCTGTCAAGGTGGTGGAATGAGAGTGATAGAAATGAATTTTTTACCTGATGTTTATGTTGAATGTGAAACCTGTCAAGGTAATCGATTTAATGAGGAAACCTTAGAAATTCATTATAAAGGAAAATCTATTTCTGATATTTTAAAAATGACGGTTGAAGAAGGTGTTCAATTTTTTGAAATGATTCCAAAGATTCACAGAAAATTAAAAACAATAGAAGATGTTGGATTGGGTTATATAACACTCGGCCAACCATCTACTACACTTTCTGGTGGCGAAGCACAGCGTATTAAATTAGCCACTGAACTATCAAAACGAGATACTGGAAATACTTTTTATATTTTAGATGAACCTACAACAGGCTTACATTTTGAAGATATTCGTGTGTTAATGGATGTCCTCAATAAGTTAACAGACAAAGGAAATACGATTCTAATCATTGAACACAATATGGATGTTATTAAGTTAGCAGATCATATTATTGATTTAGGCTACGAAGGTGGCAAAAATGGTGGTAACATTATTTGCGAAGGAACACCTGAAATAGTGGCTTTACATCCAACAAGTTACACGGCTAAATATCTTAAAAAAGAGCTTAGTTTATAAAATATTTCATAACTTAGGCTCCCCATTCAACTATATTTTATGACAGAAAACGATCGAAAAATTCGCGAAAAATTAAAACATAAAACTTGGAATGAAATCAAGACTAACGACTCTTGGGCAATTTTCAAAATTATGTCTGAATTTGTATATGGATACGAGAATATGAGTAGAATTGGTCCTTGCGTTACCATTTTTGGATCTGCAAGAACTAGAGAAGATAGTCCAAATTATAAACTTGCAGAAGAAATTGCTTTTCAATTAACCCAACATGGATATGGCGTTATAACTGGTGGTGGACCTGGAATTATGGAAGCAGGAAATAAAGGAGCACAAAGAGGCAAAGGGCCTTCTGTTGGATTAAATATTGACTTACCACACGAACAAAATTTTAATCCATATATTGATAAAGACAAAAACTTAGAATTTGATTATTTCTTTGTTCGCAAAGTCATGTTTGTAAAATATTCTCAAGGTTTTATTGCACTTCCTGGTGGATTTGGAACTTTAGATGAATTATTTGAAGCTATCACTTTAATTCAAACTGATAAAATTGGTCAATTTCCCATTGTAATGGTTGGACGAACCTATTGGAAAGGTTTGCTTGATTGGATTAAAACAGTTTTATTAGAAAAAAACAATAATATCAGTCCAGATGATTTAGACTTATTCATCATAGTTGATACAGCAGAAGAAGTCGTAGAACATTTAAATAAATTTTACGAAAAATACAGCTTAAAACCTAATTTTTAATTTTATACAATTAACAATATAATTTCCACCAAGAAATGAAAAAAATATTGATTTAAAGAAATCAACTTTTAAAAATTCCAAATAGAAGTGAATCTTCATTCAATAAAAATATTTATATTGACGTTCATAATTTAAGTATCGGGGTTTATTTCATTCATAATTCAAAAATATTGTTGAAAAAACCTTTAAAATTTATCAAATTTTAATTGGAATCATTTAAACACTTTTTAACTTTTTTCTTTGTTTTATTTTCAATACATCTCTTTAGTCAACATAATGAGATATGGATTGATGCATCTCTAAACACAGAAAAACATGAACTTCAAATTGAACAGAAAATAACTTTCTACAATAATTCAAATATTAGTTTAGATACTATTTATTTTCACAATTGGTCTAATGCTTATAAAGATAAATTTACACCATTATCTAAGCGATTGATTGAAAGTTATGACAAAGCATTTTATTTCTCCAAAGAAAAAAATAGAGGATTTACAAGTCTAGAAAAAATTGAATTAAACGATCGAGAAGCAGCTTATTTTGTTCCAAAACAATTTCCAGATGTCATTGGAATTGTTTTAAATACATCTTTGAAACCACAACAATCAATTACTTTCAAATTAAATTATACAGTTAAAATTCCGTTGAATCGTTATACAGGTTATGGTCACACCAAAGAGAATTATTATTTGCGTTATTGGTATTTAGTCCCAGCGAGATATTCTGATCAATGGAATTTACAAAATAATTTAGATTTGGATGATTTGATGACCGATTTTACCAATTATAAAATCAACTTTAACATTCCGAATGATTATCATTTATATAGCGATTTAGATGAAAATCAGACTGCAAAAAATCAACAAAATATTTATCAACTACATGGAAATCAACGACAAGATATTTCCATTAGTATCACTAAAAATGAAGATTATCATATTTTAAAAACTGCAAAAATAACTTTGAAAACCGATTTAGCTGATGGAAATCTTGCTGCTCAAACTAAAAAAGAAGTTGCCCAACGAGCTTTAGAATTTTTAGATAAAAATCTAGGACCATATTCACATCAAGCTATTTTAATTAATCAGGTTGAGTACGATAAATATCCTGTTTATGGATTTAATCAACTGCCTAGTTTTTTAAATTCTTTTTCAGAAATTTTTGAGTGGGACATCAAATTATTTAAAACATTATCAAGAAAATATTTGGAAAACTCTTTCAATTATCAAAAAAGAACTGATTATTGGCTCATTGATGGATTTCAAACTTATTTGATGATAAAATATGTTGAGACTTATTATCCGGAAGTAAAAGCTATTGGAAATCTTTCAAAAATTTGGGGAATTAAATCTTTCAATCTTGCTAAGCTCAATTTTAACGATAAATATGCGTATCTTTTTCAATTGACTTCTCACCAAAATCTGGATCAATCATTAAAAACTTCATCTGACTCACTTTCTAATTTTAATCGAAAAATTATTAACAGATATAAAGCAGGTTTGGGCATCAAATTTCTCGATCATTTTATTTCGAATTCCATCATTTCACAGACTATTAAAGATTTTTATCAACAAAATAAGCTTCAAAATATTTCTGGAAATCAGTTTTTAGAATTGCTTAAATCAAAAACTAACAAAGACATTAAATGGTTTGAAAAAGACTACATTTCAACCAATAAAAAAATAGATTACACCTTAAAAAAAATTGAAAAACTGCAAGATTCTGTTAAAATAATCATCAAAAATAATAGCAATATAACCGTTCCTATAAAACTTTATGGTCTACATCAACAAAATATTTTATATCAAAAATGGTTTGAAAATATTGATTCAACGCTTACCATTAAAGTTCCAATAAACGGATTTGATCGATTAGCTTTAAATTATGAATTTCAAAATCCTGAAAACAACTTAAGAAATAACTGGAAATTTATCAACAAAAGATTGATTAACAGACCAATTCAAGTACGTTTTATGGGAGATATTGATAATCCATATTACAATCAATTATTTTTAAGTCCAGAATTTAAATACAATTATTATGATGGATTCATCATTGGACTCAGTTTTAAAAATAAAACATTTTTAGATAAACATTTTAAGTATAAAATATTTCCAAGTATTGGAACCAAAAGCAAAATTTTATCTGGATCATTTGCTACAGAATACGAATTCTTGCCAGAAAACTCTATTTTAAATGTTTATAAATATAGAATGGGACTTGTAGGGAGCACATTTCAATACGCACCTCATTTAAGTTATAAAACCTTTAGTCCTTATGGCGTTATTCAATTCAATCGGAAATCATTACGAGATGTAAGTGGAAGTGCACTGATGGCAAAATATGTGATGGTTAATAGAGAACAACCCATTACTCAAACCGACATTCTTGACTCAGAAAATTACCAAGTTTTGAGCTTAAAATATGCTTATTCAAATCCAAATATTATTGATGAATTTAAGTATAGTGTTAATTTTCAGCAATCTAATCATTTTAATAAAGTTTCCTTTTTATTACAATATAGAAAGTTAACAGATCGTCATAATCGCCAATTTGACATACGCTTATTTGCTGGAGCGTTTTTAAACAATAATGCCAATACCGATTTTTTTGATTTTTCTTTAGGAAATGCAACAGACTATTTATTTGAATATGATTATTTAGGAAGATCGGAAGGTTCTGGAATTTTTAGTCAACAAATCATCATTAATGAAGGTGGATTTAAATCAAAACTACCCACTTCAACCGCCAACCAATGGATTACAACCGTCAATACAAGTATTGGTATTTGGCGTTGGGTTCAAGTTTATAATGATATTGGATTTGTTAAAAACAGAAATAATTCTATTTATTTTGCACATGAAAACGGAATTCGGCTCAACTTTGTAAACAATTATTTTGAATTATATTTTCCTGTTCATTCAAACAATGGATGGGAAATATCTCAACCTGATTATTCCACTAAAATTAGGTTTGTCTTTACTACTAATCTTAATCTATTATTTAACTTTTTTAGACGCGGTTTATTTTAAAATTCAACTTCAGAAACGGGCTTTTGTTGCTACCTACAGAGAAAACTAATTTCTAATCCCTATTCCCCAATCCCTATTTCCTATTTTCTAATGGCTTTTTCACTTCTCACTATACTTTTTATTTATCCTAATATAAAATATAACAATTTTGATGTATCTATAAATGAAGTACCTTTGCAATACAAAATTTTTATAATATGTCAGTAAATAACAACTCTTTAACTTCTGATAAAATCTCATTTCAAGATTTTAAAACTGAAGTTTTAAACGATTATAAAACAGCAGTAATTTCTCGTGAATGTAGTATACTAGGTAGAAAAGAAGTTTTAACTGGAAAAGCTAAATTCGGAATTTTTGGCGGCGGAAAAGAAGTGCCTCAATTAGCTATGGCTAAATCATTTAAAAATGGAGATTTTAGAGCAGGTTATTATAGAGACCAAACCTTTATGATGGCCATTGGAGAATTAACACCTCTTCAATTTTTTGCTGCTTTATATGCACATGCTGATATTGAATTTGAACCAGCGTCTACCGGAAGACAAATGAATAACCATTTTGGAACTCATTTTTTAAATGAAGATGGTAGTTGGAAAAAATTAACAGACTTAAAAAATATAACTTCAGATATTTCTTGTACAGCTGGACAAATGCCACGACTTTTGGGCTTGGCGTATGCTTCTAAAATGTACAGAAATTCTGATTTATTAAACGACAGAATAAACTTTAGCAACAACGGAAATGAAGTAGCTTGGGGAACCATAGGAAATGCTTCTACAAGTGAAGGTCACTTTTTTGAAACCTTTAATGCCGCAGGAGTTTTACAAGTTCCGATGATTATTAGTGTTTGGGATGATGCTTACGGTATTTCTGTTCCTGCAAAATATCAAACAACCAAAGAAAACATCTCAGAAATTCTAAAAGGATTTCAACGTGATGAAAAAGGTGCTGGATATGAATTACTTAGAGTTAAAGGATGGGATTATATGCAATTGATAGAAACTTATGAAAAAGCTTCTAAAATTGCACGTGAAGAGCATGTTCCTGTATTAATTCATGTAGAAGATTTAACTCAAGCATTAGGACATTCAACATCTGGATCCCACGAAAGATATAAAACAGAAGAGCGTTTAGCATGGGAAGATGAAATTGATTGTATTAAACAAATGCGTAATTGGATGCTTCAATTAGAATTTCCAATGAAAGATGGCAAAATGACAAAATTTGTTACTGAAGAGGAAGTTTTTAAAATTGATGAGGATGCTAAAAATGTTGTAAAAGACGCGAAGACTGAAGCAAGAAATAATTTCTTAAATCCGATAAGAGCAGAACAAAAAGAACTTGTTTTACTATTAAACGAAGTTGCTAAACAAAGTAAAAATCAAGATGAAATAGCTAAATTAATTCAAAATTTAGCATCAATTAAAGATCCTGAACGTAAAAATTTAATTAGTACAGCTCGTAAAATTACTCGTTTAATTAGTAATGAAGAATTCTCGAATAAGGCAACTCTTCAAAACTGGATTGTTAATTTTAAAGCAACATACCAACATTTATACAGTTCTCATTTTCAAAATGATTTTGACAATAAAGCAACTAATATCAAAGAAATTAAACCAATTTACAATGATAATGATGCTCCAGAAAGTGCTTATGTTGTCCTAAAAAGCAACTTTGACGCCATTCTAGCTAAACATGATGATGTATTTATTTTTGGTGAAGATTCTGGTAATATTGGTGATGTAAATCAAGGATTAGTTGGTTTACAAGAAAAGTACTCAGAATTAAGAGTTACCGATACTGGAATTCGTGAAACTACTATTATTGGTCAAGGAATTGGAATGGCTATGCGCGGATTAAGACCTATTGCTGAAATTCAATATTTAGACTATGCTTTATATGCATTACAAGTAATGAGTGATGATTTAGCTACTTTACGTTACCGTTCTGGTGGTCGACAAAAAGCACCGCTTATTGTTCGTACCCGAGGACACAGACTAGAAGGCATTTGGCATTCTGGTTCTCCAATGGGTGGAATGATTCACTTACTTAGAGGAATGCATATACTAGTTCCAAGAAATATGACCAAAGCGGCAGGTTTTTACAATACACTTTTAGAAAGTGATGAACCAGCCATGGTTGTTGAAAATCTCAATGGATATAGACTCAAAGAAAAAATGCCTTTAAATTTAGGTGAATTTAGAACTCCAATCGGAGTTGTAGAAACTATTAGACAGGGCAAAGATATTACAGTCGTTTCTTATGGTTCTACACTTAGAATTGTTGAACAAGCTGTTGAAGAATTAGCCGCCAATGGAATTGATGTTGAATTAATTGATATTCAAAGTTTGTTACCTTTTGATATCAATCATGATATTTCTAAAAGTATCCAAAAAACAAATCGTTTGCTAGTGGTTGATGAAGATGTACCTGGAGGGGCATCATCTTATATTCTTCAACAAATAATTGAAGTTCAAAACGGCTATCAATATCTTGATAGTAAGCCTGCTACCTTAACAGCACAACCTCACAGAGCTGCTTATGGAGATGATGGTGATTATTTCTCAAAACCAAATGCAGAAGATATCTTTGAAAAGGTTTATGAAATTATGCGAGAGGCGAATCCTTCGAAATTCAAAAAATTGTATTAATCACAAAGGCAGACGAGAGTTTGCCTTTTTTTTTAAATTTTTTGGAATCCGAAAACGTTTTCTTGAATTAATTCGTAATTTTGCAATCGAAAATAAGAATAACTTAATAAATAAATCTTATGGCGAAAGTAATTGGAGCAATTGTAGTTGACAACGAGAAATGCAAAGGGTGCGAAGTATGCGTACCTGTTTGTGGTCCCGATGTAATTAGAATGTCATCTGAAGTAAATTTAAAAGGCTATCATTTTGCATATATGGAAACTCCTCAAGAATGTACAGGCTGTACTAACTGTGGTATCGTTTGTCCTGACGGAGCAATTACTGTATATAGAATGAAAGTTGAAGACTAATCAATTATAACACCTTATTATAATGGCAGAATTAAAATTAATGAAGGGTAATGAAGCTTTAGCTGAAGCGGCTATTCGTGCCGGAGTTGATGCTTATTTTGGTTACCCAATAACCCCTCAAACTGAAATCATTGAATATTTAATGATGGAACAACCTGAAAAAAGAACTGGAATGGTGGTTCTTCAGGCAGAAAGTGAAGTTGCAGCAATTAACATGGTTTATGGTGCTGCTGGAACTGGGAAAAGAGTCCTTACCTCCTCTTCTAGTCCTGGAATGTCTTTAAAACAAGAAGGAATATCTTATATGGCTGGAGCTGAAATACCTGCAGTTGTTGTAAATGTTGTACGTGGCGGACCAGGTTTAGGTACTATTCAACCATCGCAAGCTGATTATTTTCAATCTGTTAAAGGTGGTGGACATGGCGATTATAAACTATATGTTCTAGCTCCAGCATCCGTTCAAGAAATGGCTGATTTTGTAGAGGATGCTTTTGACATTGCTTTTAAATATATGGCTCCTGTTTTAATTTTATCAGATGGATTAATTGGCCAGATGATGGAAAAAGTTTATTTAAAAGAACAAAAACCACGTTGGACTGATGAAGAAATTTATGAAATGCACAACGGTTGGGCTACTTTCGGCAGAAAAAATGGAAGAGAACGCAATATCATTACTTCACTAGATTTAAAATCGGAGAAAATGGAAAAAAGAGTGCATCGTTTGGCAAAGAAATATGCACAAATGGAAGAAGAAGATCTTCGTTATGAAACCATTCAATGTGAAGATGCTGATTATGTTATTGTAGCTTACGGTTCTAGTGCACGTATCGCCCAGAAAACGGTGGATATAGCACGTGCAAAAGGAATTAAAGTTGGATTATTAAGACCTATTACTTTATTCCCTTTCCCTAAGAAACAGTTGATGGAACTTACTAAACAAGTTAAAGGAATTTTAAGTGTTGAGTTAAGTATGGGACAAATGGTAGAAGATGTACGTTTAGCTGTAGAACATAAAGTTCCGGTTGAACATTTTGGGAGAACTGGAGGAATTATTCATACTCCAGAAGAAATATTAGAAGCATTACAACAAAAATTAATCAAGGGCTAATGGATATTAAAGACATTATAAAACCGGAAAATTTAGTTTACAAAAATACTGAATTAATGACAGACAATACACTTTCGTATTGCCCTGGATGTGGACATGGAACTGCTCATAATGTACTTATGAGCGTTATTGAAGAAATGGGAATTGTAGAAGACACTATTGGTGTAGCGCCAGTAGGTTGTTCTGTACTTGCTTATGAATTTATGGATATCGATATGCAACAGGCTGCTCATGGTAGAGCTCCTGCAGTAGCAACTGCTATTGCTCGAACTTGGCCTGATAAATACGTTTTTACTTACCAAGGTGATGGTGATTTAGCAGCAATTGGAACTGCAGAAACTATTCATGCTTGTAATCGAGGAGAAAATATTGTTATTATTTTTGTAAATAATGGTATTTATGGGATGACTGGAGGTCAGATGGCTCCTACCACATTACCTAATATGCCATCTTCTACCTCACCTTATGGT
>JAUYUF010000212.1 GCA_030694835.1 Flavobacteriaceae bacterium
ATAATTCAAATAGACAATCATCATAATTATTAACTTTTTAACAGATTTTAAGCCTGACATATTGGCAGAAAATGAAAAATGATTGTATCTTTGCAAGCAAAATGATTTAAAAATGTCGCAAGAAAAATACATTGATGAAAAAATACAAGGAAATGCTTTGTTAACGATTGCCAAACAAGAAAATAATAAGAAATTATATATAGAAAGTTACGGTTGCCAGATGAATGTTAGTGATAGTGAAATTGTTGCTTCTATTTTATCCGACCTAGGATATAATACTACCTCACATATTGAAGAAGCTGATTTGGTTTTGGTGAACACTTGTTCTATCAGAGAAAAAGCAGAATTAACGGTTCGCAAACGCTTAGAAAA
The DNA here is from genome assembly GCA_030694835.1 of Flavobacteriaceae bacterium. Lineage (GTDB taxonomy): Bacteria > Bacteroidota > Bacteroidia > Flavobacteriales > Flavobacteriaceae > JAGXRT01. The sequence continues at coordinate 373 of JAUYUF010000212.1, forward strand.
ATTTAATGCCATCAAAAAAATAAATCCGACCATGAAAGTTGGTGTATTGGGATGTATGGCTGAACGGTTAAAAACACAGTTTTTAGAAGAAGAAAAAATTGTTGATTTAGTTGTCGGACCCGATGCTTACCGCGATTTACCCAATTTATTGGAAGAAATTAGTGACGGCAGAACGGCCATCAATGTATTATTGTCTAAAGAAGAAACCTATGCGGATGTTGCTCCTGTTAGAATAAATAGCAACGGCGTAAGTGCTTTTGTTTCCATTATGCGCGGTTGTGATAATATGTGTACTTTTTGTGTAGTTCCTTTTACCAGAGGGCGCGAGCGTAGTAGAGATCCGCAAAGTATCATCGATGAAATTAAAACACTTCAAAAAAATAATTACAAAGAAGTAACACTTTTAGGTCAGAATGTAGATAGTTATTTGTGGTATGGCGGCGGATTGAAAAAAGATTTTGAAAAAGCTTCTACCCTTGCGCAAACTACAGCGTTGGATTTTGCGCAATTATTAGATTTGGTTGCTAAAGAATTTCCAGAAATTCGTTTGCGATTTTCAACATCTAATCCGCAGGATATGCATTTAGACGTGATTCATGTAATGGCAAAACATCGAAATATTTGTAAAAGCATCCATCTTCCAGTTCAAAGTGGAAGCACTCGGGTTTTAGAATTGATGAATCGCAAACACACCCGTGAAGAATACATCACATTAATTGATAATGTGAGAAGTATCATTCCGGGTTGTTCTATCTCTTTTGATATGATTGCAGGATTTTGTGGTGAAGAAGAACAAGATCATCAAGATACGTTAAGTTTGATGGAATATGTGAAATATGATTTCGGATTTATGTTCGAATATTCTGAAAGACCCGGAACTCCAGCCGAAAAAAGAATGAAAGATGATGTTCCGCCAGCAGTTAAAAAACGTCGTTTATCAGAAATTATCAACTTACATCAAAAACATACACTTTACCGTATGCAGCAATATATTGGTAAAACGGTTGAAGTTTTAATTGAAGGAGATTCTAAAAAATCGGATAAACAATGGATGGGAAGAACATCCCAAAATTCAGTAGCTGTTTTTGATAAGGGTGATGAAAAAATTGGTGATTTTGTCAATGTTTTAATTGAAAATTGTACCTCAGCTACCTTAATTGGAAAACGAATATAATTATTATGGACTCATTACAAACCATCAAACAACGATTTGGAATCATTGGTAATGATTTGCATTTAAATCGCGCTATTGAAAAAGCAGTTCGGGTAGCAACCACCGATATTTCAGTTTTAGTAACTGGTGAAAGTGGTGTAGGTAAAGAGAATATTCCTAAAATTATTCATCAGTTATCACATCGAAAACACAATAAATATATTGCTGTAAACTGTGGTGCTATTCCAGAAGGAACCATTGACAGCGAATTATTTGGTCATGAAAAAGGTTCATTTACTGGCGCAACAAATGCCCGAAGTGGTTATTTTGAAGTAGCCAATGGCGGAACTATTTTTTTAGATGAAGTAGGCGAATTACCATTAACCACTCAAGTGCGCTTGTTACGCGTTTTAGAAAATGGAGAATTTATTAAAGTAGGTTCCTCAGTTGTAGAAAAAACAAATGTAAGAATCGTAGCGGCTTCCAATTTGAATATGTTGGAGGCAGTTAAAAAAGGAAAATTTAGAGAAGATTTATATTACAGATTGGCTACCATTGAAATTCATTTACCGCCATTACGCGAACGTAAAGAAGATATCCATTTATTGTTTAGAAAATTTGCTTCCGATTTTGCGCAGAAATATAAAATGCCAACTATCAAAATTCAGGATGATGCTGTTAAAATTTTAGAAAATTATTCTTTTCCGGGAAATATCCGGCAATTAAGAAATATTGCTGAACAAATATCAGTTGTTGAAGAAAATAGAGTTATTACTCCCGATAAATTATTGCATTATTTACCAAAATCAGTCGGTAATTTACCCATGATTATTGGAGGTCAAAAAGCTGAAAATGATTTTTCTAATGAACGAGAGATTATGTATAAAATCCTTTTTGATATGAGAAATGATATCAACGATTTAAAAAAACTCACTTTCGATATTTTACAGCACGGTAATTCTGGTAAAGTTCATGAAGATAACAAACATTTAATTCAGAAAATTTTAAAAGATAAAAATCCAACTGAAGAAAATGCTGTAGAAGTTGTTCAATATCAAGACAATTCTTTTGATGATGACGAATTAAATTATGAAGATAGTTTAGAAGAACCCGAAACATCATCACTACAAGACATTGAATTTGAAATGATTAAAAAATCATTGGAACGCCATCAAGGAAAAAGAAAAATGGCAGCCAAAGAATTAGGAATATCAGAAAGAACACTTTACAGAAAAATAAAACAATACAATTTATAATTTTATTGAAAACCATTTTCAAATTAATTACATTTGAAACATCAATTTAAAAAATGAAATTTTTATACACCTATATCATATTAATATTGACGATTTTCACGACTCAAAGTTGTGGAGTTTATTCATTTACAGGTGGAAATGTTGGTGAAGCAAAAACAATCCGTATAGATTATTTCCAGAATAACGCTCCAATTGTTGAATCTGGTTTAAGTCAGAAATTTACACAATCATTACAAGATTTATTTTTAAGACAAACCAATTTAAGTTTGGTGAAAAACAATGCCGATTTAAACTTCGAAGGAGAAATAATCGATTTTAGAATTAATCCGATGACAGCTACTGCTGAACAACGAGCAGCTCAAAACAGGTTAACCATTACTATTAAAGTACGATTTACTAATAGAATAGTTGAAAAAGATAATTTTGAAAAAACTTTTAGTTTTTACTATGATTATCCAGGGACTCAACAGCTTAACGGCAGTATATTAGAAACAGCAACTACAACTATTTTTGAGAGAATTACGAGAGATATTTTTAATGATTCAGTTGCAAAATGGTAATTTATGGAGGCATCAAATTTTAAACATATTTTAAACAGTCATGCTCCTATTTCATTAACTGAAGCTGAGGAATTAACAGTACTTCTTCAAAAATATCCATTTTTACAAAGTGCTTATGCATTACAATTAAAAGGATTTAAAACCAATTTTGATATTCGATATAATCAAACATTAAAAAATACTGCAGCGTACACAACAGACAGAAGTGTTCTATTTGACTATATTACTTCCAATGATTTTGTAGTTTTTGTTCCAAAAGAAATTTCATCAAAAAATATTTTAACGAGTGAAGATAAAAAACCTTCAAATATTTTAATTGAAGATAATCTAATTTCAAATATTGATGATGAAGTAACATTCAGTAAATCAATTGAAGTTTTAGATATAGAAAAGCAATTAGAAATTGGAAAACCACTTTCTTTTGAAGCAAATGATACTTTTTCTTTTAACGAATGGCTTCAACTATCGGCTATAAAACCTATTGACAGAAATAAAGAATTTGTATCAGTTACCTCTAAAAAAAACATACAATCTTCAATAATTGATAATTTCATCAACACAAATCCAAAGATTAAATCACCGGATAAAAATAGTCCTGTTATAGACATTTCCAGTAATGATTTTACTACCAATGAAAGTTTGATGACAGAAACTTTAGCAAGGGTTTATTTAGAACAAAAAAAGTACAATAATGCCATCAAAGCATATACTATTTTAAGTTTGAAATATCCAGAAAAAAGTGGTTACTTTGCAGACCAAATTAAAGCGATAAAAAAAATACAAAACAATAATTTATCATGACCTATTCAATATTTTTAATTTTAATCATCATCATAGCTGCTTTATTGATGTTAATTATTATGGTTCAAAACCCTAAAGGAGGCGGATTGTCATCTTCATTTGGTGGTGGCTCTCAATCATTAGGCGGGGTACAGAGTACCTCAGATTTTCTTGATAAAAGCACTTGGACTCTTTCTATTGTCTTAATTGCATTGATCTTATTATCAAACTTTGCAATTCCACGGGCAGATGCAACAGAAGACAATTCAAGAATACAAAATACTATTGAAAATAGAGAAGTTCCTACTCCGGTACAAACTCCCGCTAAGTAAAATTTACTCCTATTTTCTTAAATAATTACTTGCCAATATGAGTGTCATATTGGCATTTTTATTGTTAACTTGACACTTAATTTCAATTGGCATAATATTAGAATGTACATTACAGAATTTTAAAATTTAAACAATTATGAGCAAAATAAACATCAAACCTTTAGCAGACCGAGTGCTTATTAAGCCAAGCGTTGCAGAAACTAC
>JAUYUF010000214.1 GCA_030694835.1 Flavobacteriaceae bacterium
AAAACTATGGACATACTAAAGTAGAAATTAAACCCCAAGTTGATATTTACAATGTTAATGGAAAAGAAATAATCTTATTAGCTGAAGGTCGCTTAGTAAATTTAGGTTGTGCAACTGGTCACCCAAGTTTTGTAATGAGTAACTCCTTTACTAATCAGACTTTGGCTCAATTAGAATTGTGGCTTAACACTGATCAGTATGAAAATAAAGTATATACGTTACCAAAACATTTAGATGAAAAAGTAGCGCGTTTACACCTTGAAAAAATAGGAGTAGAGTTAGAAATACTTCGTCCAGATCAAGCTGCTTACATCGGAGTAAATGTTGAAGGGCCTTATAAACCAGATTATTATAGATATTAATCGTTTTAAATAATTTTTAAAATACTCTAAAAATCAATTTTATAGAGTATTTTTATTTTTATAGAGTATTAATGGCTTCATAAATAATAAATTAGATGAAAAAGTATTTATTTCTAGTTGCTTTTTTTTTAATCGTTTCTGTTAAGGCACAAGAAGATCGAAGTTTACCTTTGTTCCAATCTTTTGTTAAGACAAGTTATGGATTTATGAATAGTTCAAAACCAACGCATTTTATTGACACAGAGTTTTCTTTGTATATAAATTCTTTTGGGAATACAGTTGATTGTGGAGATGACCAAAGTTTTTTTGGATGTCTGTTGATGAATGCTTTTATTTCTTTTTCCGCTTTTGAATTAAGTGGAGGTTTTGACACAGCTTTGTATAATGGAAATTTTTATATAGTTCCAAAAGCTGGTTTATATTTAAGACCATTGTATTTTGGAAAAGTCGGAATAACTGTAAGTAAATTTAATGTTGGGTCAAGTATTGGATTTTCCATTCCTACTAAAAAAGATTATTTAATTGAAATGCTTTATCAAAGAAATTTTAATAATTATAAAGATGCCCCTTTTGAAGAAGGTAAATCTAGATTTCAAATAGGTATTCAAATTCCATTATTTAAAAAAGTAAAGGTTTCAAAACTTGTTAATGAATATGATTTTTGAATTCATAAACATGCTTTAGAGATGCTCCATTTGAATTTTTTTAACGTATTTTTATGTCCATAATTTATCAAGAATATTTAGAATAATAAATAACTTTTATTTCAAATGAAAAAGAAGATTACATTGAAAGATATTGCTAATGAACTAAGTGTTTCAATATCTACTGTGTCAAAAGCTTTAAATGACAGTTTCGAAATTAGTGTTGAAACTAAGAAAAGAATTCAGGATTATGCCAAACTTCATAATTTTAAACCCAATACTTTAGCAGTTAGTTTACAGACTCAACGTTCTAAAACACTCGGAATTATCATTCCAAATATGTTAAATCACTTTTTTGCAATGGCTTTTAGTGGCATCGAAAAAGTGGCTAATCAAAGAGGATATAAAATAATTACTTGTATCACAAATGATTCTTATCAAAAGGAATTAGAAACGATGGATCTATTGGCAAATGGGAGTGATATTGATGGATTTATTTTATCTATGTCAAAAGAAACTGAAAAAAGGAATGATTTTCAACATTTTAAAGATATTATAGAAGATGGTATTCCAATCGTAATGTTTGATAGAGCAGCCGATGAAATAAAATGTGATAAAGTTATTGTGAATGATGAGGAAGGTGCTTTTCAAGCAGTAAATCATTTAATTGATTCTGGAAGCAGAAATATTGCTTTTATATCAACAATGCCAGATTATGCAATTGGAAAGTTGCGTAAAGAAGGCTATCTAAGAGCTTTAAAAAAAGCCTCTATCAAAGTTGATGAAAATATGATTATTGAGGTTGAAGATTCAAAAAAATATGAGGAAGTTATAGGTAATCTTTTTGATAAAAAGAAAATAGATGGAGTTTTAACTACCAATGAATTATCTGCAATTTCTACAATGAAAGTAGCTCAAAAAAAGGGACTTATTATTCCAAATGATATTTCTGTTATCGGATTTTCTAACGGAATTTTATCTCGACATTCAAATCCAAAATTAACTACAATCAGTCAACATGCAGAGTTGATGGGAGAAACCGCAACTCATATGTTAATAGATGCGATTGAAAAAAACAATCCAGCATATGAATCGGTTACAAAAGTGATTAAAACTACTCTAGTTGAAAGAGAATCAACAAAGAAATTAGTGAAGATTAAAGGATAGTTTTTATGCCACAATCCTGACCGTTTATACACAAAATATAATTGAATAGTTAAGAATTAATTTAATTATATCAAATGTTTAAGCATTGTCTAAAATGTGTATTGTCTTTTTTTTAATTAATTTTACCTTTATAAATTAGAAATAAAATGTACAGAATAGAAAATGATTTATTGGGTGATTTACAGGTTCCTGAAAATGCCTATTATGGGGTTCAAACTCAAAGAGCCATTGAAAATTTTTATATATCAGGAGTAAAACTAAATCAATATCCACAGTTTATAAAAGGCTTGGCTTATGTAAAATGGGCAGCTGCCGAAACCAATTTTGCTTTAGGCTTATTAGATGAAAAACTTAAAAATGCGATTGTTGATGCCGCAAAAGAAGTTATTGAAGGAAAATTTGACAAAGAATTTCCAATTGATATGATTCAAGGTGGAGCGGGTACTTCAACTAACATGAATATTAATGAAGTTTTAGCTAATAGAGCACTCGAAATTTTAGGATATCAAAAAGGAGAGTATCAATTTTGCTCACCAAATGATCATGTTAATTTATCGCAATCTACTAATGATGCTTATCCAACATCTATCAAATTAGCAGCAATTAATTCAAATAATCAACTAATAGAGCATCTAAAACTTTTAATTCAGTCATTTCGTAATAAAGGTGAGGAATTCAGTCATGTTTTAAAAATGGGGCGAACTCAATTACAAGATGCAGTTCCGATGACTTTAGGTCAAGAATTTGAAGCTTATGCAGCTAATCTAGAAGAAGAAATTGCGCGTTTAAATCAAAATTCAAACTTATTTTTGGAAATTAATATGGGAGCAACTGCTATCGGAACTGGATTGAATGCTGCTCCTGGTTATGCAAAATTGTGTGCTGAAAACTTAGCTAAAATAACAGAGCTTCCATTTGTGTCTGCTCCAAATTTAATTGAAGCTACGCCTGATACTGGTTCCTATGTAATTTATTCTTCTGCATTAAAAAGAATGGCGATTAAGATTTCAAAAATATGTAATGACCTACGATTATTGTCATCAGGTCCTCGTTGTGGTTTAAATGAAATTAATTTACCGCCAATGCAACCAGGATCTTCTATAATGCCAGGAAAAGTAAATCCTGTTATTCCTGAAGTAATGAATCAAGTTTGTTTTCGTGTTATAGGAAATGATTTAACAGTGACGTTTGCTGCAGAAGCAGGACAATTACAGTTAAATGTTATGGAACCGGTTTTGACCTATGCAATTATGGAATCTATGGCATTATTAACAAATGGAATGGATACTTTACGGGAAAAATGTATTGATGGTATTACTGCTAATGTAGAACATTGTCGTAATATGGTACTTAATAGTATTGGAATTGTAACAGCGCTAAATCCACATATAGGATATAAAAACAGTACAAAAATTGCAAAAGAAGCATTAGAAACAGGTAAGAGTGTTTATAATTTAGTGCTGGAATATAATATTTTATCTAAAGAACAACTAGATGATATTCTTAATCCAGAAAATATGCTGGCACCTAAATAAAAAATTTGAAGTCGATTATAAATCCACAATTATTATTTTAATTGTGGATTTTTTATGATTATGGTTGATTATTAATATTTTATCCCAACCAGCCTTCTCTATCTAAACTTCGATATTGAATTGCTTCTGAAATGTGATTTGGGATAATATCTGGGGCATTTTCTAAATCTGCAATAGTACGTGAAACTTTTAAAATTCTATCATAAGCTCTTGCAGATAGATTTAATCTTTCCATAGCCGTTTTTAGTAAACTCTTACTTTCATCAGTTAAAACACAATATTGTTTTAAGACTTTAGAACTCATTTGAGCATTGTAATGAATATTATCAAGTTTTTTAAATCGTTCGGTTTGAATCTCTCTTGCGACAATAACACGCTTCCTAACTTCATTACTAGTTTCTACAGGTCTTTCTTCAGTTAATTTTTCAAAAGGAACGGGCGTTACTTCAATATGGATATCTATTCTATCTAATAGAGGGCCTGAAATTTTACTTAAATATCTGAGCATTTCTGCTGGAGATGAATTTGAAGGACTGTTAGGATCATTAAAAAAGCCACTCGGACTTGGATTCATACTGGCAACGAGCATAAAACTACTCGGATATGTTACTGTAAATTTAGCTCTTGAAATAGTAACTTCACGATCTTCTAAAGGTTGGCGCATTACTTCTAAAACGGTACGTTTAAACTCTGGTAACTCATCTAAAAATAATACACCATTATGTGCTAAAGAAATTTCTCCTGGTTGTGGATATTGTCCACCTCCGACTAATGCTACGTCTGAAATTGTATGATGTGGCGATCTAAATGGTCGATGGCACATCAATCCAGAATGAGATTTTAACCCACCTACAACTGAATGTATTTTAGTTGTTTCTAAAGATTCTTGTAAAGTCATTGGTGGTAAAATGGAAGGTAATCGTTTGGCTAGCATTGTTTTTCCTGCTCCCGGAGGTCCGATTAATATGATGTTATGTCCACCAGCCGCTGCAATTTCCATACATCTTTTGATGGATTCTTGTCCTTTTACATCAGAAAAATCAAATTCATAATGATTTACTGCCTGATTAAATTCCTTTCGGGTATCTACTATAAAAGGGGTTAATTCTGTTTTTCCATTAAAAAAATCTACTACTTCAGTAATGTTTTCTACGCCATAAACCTTAAGATTATTTACTATTGCAGCTTCTTTAGCATTTTGAATTGGAAGAATAAATCCCTCAAAACCTTCTTCTCTGGCTTTAATAGCAATGGGTAAAGCACCTTTAATGGGTTGTAAATTTCCATCAAGAGAGAGTTCTCCCATAATTAAATAACGTTCAATATTTTCTGATTTTATTTGATCAGAGGCTGCCATTATTCCGATAGCCAATGTTAAATCATAAGCAGAACCTTCCTTTCTCAAATCGGCAGGAGCCATATTGATGGTAATTTTTTTGCCAGGAAAATCAAACTTGTTGTTTTTTAAAGCTGCAGAAATACGATAACTACTTTCACGTATTGCATTG
>JAUYUF010000225.1 GCA_030694835.1 Flavobacteriaceae bacterium
ATGTACAACTTCTTTATTGTTAGCCTTTAATTGTCCCATTAAAACTTCAGAATCGTATACATTTTTGGAACAACCTAAAGTAACAATATTGATTTTATTTTTATTGGGTGATTTCGTTCGCATCTATTTATTTTAAATTATTTAAAAAAAGAATCTACAAATTCTATTTTATTAAATACTTGTAAATCATCGATACCTTCTCCTACTCCGATATATTTTACTGGAATTTGGAATTGATCAGAAATTCCAATTACCACACCTCCTTTTGCAGTTCCATCAAGTTTAGTAACTGCTAATGCTGTAACTTCTGTAGCTAATGTAAATTGTTTAGCTTGCTCAAATGCATTCTGACCAGTTGATCCATCTAATACTAATAAAACTTCATGTGGAGCATCTGGAACTACTTTTTGCATTACTTTTTTTATTTTAGTTAATTCATTCATCAAATTAACTTTATTGTGAAGACGACCTGCTGTATCAATAATAACAACATCCGCATTTTGAGCCACGGCAGAATTCAAAGTATCATATGCAACAGAAGCTGGGTCGCTTCCCATTTGTTGCTTGATAATTGGAACATCAACACGTTGTGCCCATATTTGAAGTTGCTCAATCGCAGCTGCTCTAAAAGTATCAGCGGCACCTAAAATTACATTTTTGCCACTTTTTTTATATTGAGATGCAAGCTTGCCAATAGTTGTAGTTTTTCCAACTCCATTTACTCCTACAACCATAATTACATATGGTTTTGCATTACTAGGAATTGAAAAATCGACTTCAGCTTTTGTATTCGATTCAGAAAGCAAACCTGCAATTTCTTCTCTTAAGAGTTGATTTAGCTCACTTATGCCTAAATATTTATCCTTTTGAACTCTATCTTGAATTCTATCAATTATTTTCAGTGTTGTATTGACACCAACATCCGAAGAAATAAGAACACCTTCCAATTCATCTAACACATCATCATCAACCGTAGATTTACCCGCGACTATTTTACTGATTTTACCAAAAAAAGAAGTTTTAGTTTTTTCTAATCCTTTATCTAAAGTTTCTTTTTTTTCTTTTGAAAATATATTTTTAAATAAACTCATACTTTTTTTATAATCTATTTCAGTTGATGCAAATATAAAAAAGAAAAGCTACTTTCTTTTGTTGAAAGTAGCTTTGAATATTTTAATTAAAGTGACCTATTTTTTTGCTAAAAAATTGTCAACTTTTTCAGGAACCATAATCTCTTCTACAAAAGTGTAAGCACCCGTTTTAGGAGATCTTACCATTTTAATAGCTTTAGATAATCTTTTTGAGCTTGTCTGTAACGTTGCTACTACTTTCTTTGCCATGACCTAAATTATTTAATTTCTTTGTGAACAGTTACTTTCTTTAGAATTGGGTTGAATTTTTTCAACTCCATTCTATCAGGTGTATTCTTTTTATTCTTTTTGGTAACATATCTTGATGTTCCTGCAACACCAGAAGTTTTATGCTCTGTGCACTCTAATATTACCTGAATTCTATTGCCTTTGCTCTTCTTTGCCATTACTTAATGCTTTTAATGCGATGATGTTATTATTTTAAATAACCGTTCTCTTTTGCTTTTTTTAGAACCGCAGCGATTCCGTTTTTATTAATCGTTTTCAAAGCATTAGCTGAAACTTTTAATGTAATCCATTTATCTTCCTCCGGAATATAAAAACGTTTTTTCATTAAATTAATATTGAACCTTCTTTTGGTTCTATTTACCGCGTGAGAAACGTTGTTCCCAACCATTGCTTTTTTTCCTGTAAGTTCACAAACTCTAGACATCTTCTAAACAGTTTTATTATTCTCTTAAAATGAGGTGCAAATTAACGAATATTTTGAAAAACTCACAAACTATTTTCATTGTTTTTTAAAATTTCTTTTCTCAGCATTTCAAAAGCTTTATTTGAAGCTCTTTGTATTGTTTTTTCACGCGAATTACCAAAGTTAAATTCCTCTACAACAATGTTATCTGGAGTTGCAATGGCAATAAATACTTGTCCGATTTTGTCGGTGTTCAATTCAGTGGTTGGTCCGGCATTTCCTGTCGTGGCGATGGCATAATCCGATTTCAGGATTTTTTTTATTCCTGATGCCATCTTTTTTGCCACTTCTGCACTTACAACTGTATATTTTTCTATCATTTCATCCTTAACTTCCAAAATTTGTTTTTTAGCTTCGGATGAATAAGCAACAACGCCACCTTTAAAATATTGTGAGCTACCGGGAATGGCAGTAATCATCTTAGCTAGATTACCTCCGGTAACACTTTCTGCCACTGATAAAGTCAGCTTATTTTTGATGAAATATTGAGCCAAATCTGCTTCAATATTTTCTGTTTCTTCACCAATGTAAATATCCTTTATAATAGGAATCAGTTTTTTAACCTGATTTTTAACTTCATTTTCTAATGCTGATAAATGAACCCCTTTGGCCGATAGGCGTAATCTCACTTTTCCGAAATTGGGTAAATACGCTAGTTTGATATGAGGTGGAAGCTGAGATTCCCAATCTTTTATCAAATCTGCCAACATACTTTCTCCCATTCCGTAAGTGCTGATGGTTTTATGGATGATAAAAGGCAGCTCAAATGTTGATTGAAGTTTTGGAATTACAGATTGTTCCATCAATCCTTTCATCTCGGTTGGAACACCTGGCAAAGAAATAATCACTTTATTATTTTGATGAAACCACATTCCGGGCGCGGTGCCGAAATCATTTTGCAATACAACACATTTTGAGGGAACAAATGCCTGCATCCTGTTAATCTCCGTAAAAGGATAATTGATTTTTTGGAACATTTTTTTTATCTGATGTTCTACTTCTTCATTTAAAACCAGTTCATCCTCAAAAAATTCGGTTAAAGTTATTTTAGTGATGTCATCATTTGTGGGACCCAATCCGCCTGTAATGATAATGATATCAACGCGTTTCATCGCTTCATTCAGAGCCACTGAAATATGATTTTTTTCATCAGAAATAGAGGTAATTTGATGCACTGAAATTCCGATTTTATTGAGTTCAACAGCTATCCACGGCGAATTGGTATCGGTAATTTGCCCGATTAAAATTTCATCGCCTATGGTTATGATTTCAGCTAACATCTATGTTATTATTTTACACCAATTTTAAACGCTTCTTTTCCGTTTATCATCCCGATTAATTCATCTCCAGTGCTTACTTTTCCAACTCCAGCGGGTGTTCCTGTAAAAATAATGTCGCCAATTTTAAGTGTAAAAAACTGAGAAACGTAGCTGATTAACTCATCTATTTTCCACAACATTTCACCTGAATTTCCTTTTTGAACAATTGTTCCATTTTTCGACATCAAAAAATCGATATTATTTACATCTTGAAAAGACGATTTAGGATAAAATTCACCAATAACAGCACTGCCATCAAAAGCTTTGGCTTTTTCCCAAGGCAATCCTTTTTCTTTGCATTTTGCTTGGATATCGCGTGCGGTAAAATCGATACCCAAACCGATTTCATTATAATATTTATGTGCAAATTGGGTTTCAATATGTTTTCCCAATTTATTTATTTTCACCAAAACCTCCACTTCATAATGGATATCATCCGAAAAAGTTGGAATGACAAAAGGGAAATTTTTAAGCAAAATAGCAGAATCAGGTTTCATAAAAACTACCGGATCAGTAGGTCTTTCGTTGGCTAATTCATGGATGTGTTCGGTGTAATTCCGTCCGATACAAATTATTTTCATTGTTATTTAGTTTTGAGTAATGAGAAGTGAGTATTAAGCACTACAACACAACTACTTTATTACTTATTTAGTTAAATTTCATTTAATTGTTAATGTTTAAGGTTTAAGGTTTAAAGTTTAAAATTAATTGCTTACTGATAACTGACAACCGATAACTGAAAACTAACAACTGATAACTGAATTAAGGCAGCCATTTCTTTTCAAAATTTGGTTTGCGTTTTTCTAAAAAGGCATCTCTACCTTCTTTCGCTTCCTCCGTCATATAAGCTAAACGAGTGGCTTCACCTGCAAAAACTTGCTGACCAACCATTCCATCATCCGTTAAATTCATGGCAAATTTTAACATTTTTATCGATGTAGGTGATTTGGCTAAAATTTCTTGCGCCCATTGAAAAGCAGTATCTTCTAAATCCTCATGAGGAATTACAGCATTGACCATTCCCATTTCAAAAGCTTCTTGGGCGTTGTAATTTCTTCCCAAAAAGAATATTTCACGCGCTTTTTTTTGTCCTACCATTTTGGCTAAATAAGCAGAGCCATAACCACCATCAAAACTGGTAACATCGGCATCAGTTTGTTTAAAAATAGCATGCTCTTTACTCGCTAAAGTTAAATCACAAACGACATGTAAACTGTGTCCGCCGCCAACAGCCCAACCAGGAACTACCGCAATTACTGCTTTAGGCATAAAACGAATCAATCGTTGAACTTCTAAAATATTGAGTCTATGCATCCCATCATCACCCACATAACCTTGATGACCACGTGCTTTTTGATCGCCACCGCTACAAAAAGAATAAACTCCATCCTTTGGTGACGGACCTTCTGCCGAAAGTAAGACTACGCCAATTGAAGTATCTTCTTGGGCATCGTAAAAAGCTTGGTACAATTCTGAGGTCGTTTTAGGTCTGAAAGCATTTCTTACCTCAGGTCTGTTAAAGGCAATCCGGGCAACTCCATTACATTTTTTATAGGTAATATCTTCAAATTCTTTGACTGTTTTCCAATTAATTTCTGCCATTATATTTTTAAATTAAATGATTCTACTGTTCTATTTATTAAGTATTAAACCATCTTCTCGGATGATGATTTTCTTCAGTTTAAACAATCCGCCAACGGCACTTTTAAACGATTTTTTGCTCATTTCGAGTTCACGTTTTATAGCCTCTGGAGTACTTTTATCAGTCAATGGTAAAAATCCGTTATGTTCATTGATACTGTCTAATACTTTTTCCATATTGAGTTCAATGATATTTCGAAACCCTTGTGGCTGCAATGAAATATCAATTTTACCATCTTCACGAATCGTTTTAATATATCCTTCCATTTTCTCTCCTTCAACTAAAGGTTGAAAAATTTCATTTCGATAAATTAATCCTTCTTCTAATTCATTGATTAACACCATAACTCCCAATCCGGAAGCTCTGCCAATTACAATATTTACTTTATCGCCTACTTTTAATTCCATTTAAAGTGATTTAAAATATGATTTTAAAATTACGTCATTTTGAGTTCTTGGCGTAATGATTTCTAATAATTTTGGTTGATTGGCATCCGAATAAAAATCAGCTAAAGAACTCTTTAATTCAGATTCATTTGTTGCTTTATGATATTCAAATCCGTACATTTTACACAAATATTCGGCTGTTAAATTGTGAGGTGTTTCGAAATAATCTAAGACATTTGTTGTATTGGGTCCAGGAATATATCTAAAAATTCCACCACCTTGATTATTAATCAAAATAATTCTAAAATTTTTAGGAATGTATTGATTCCACAAAGCTGTTTGATCATAAAAAAAACTGATATCACCCGTTATAAAAACCGTTTGATTTGTGTTTGTAAATGCCGCTCCAACAGCCGTACTAGTTGAGCCGTCAATTCCACTCGTTCCTCTATTACAAAAAACTTTTACAGTCGGATTGATATTAAATAACTGTGCATAACGAATTACAGAACTATTTGAAAGTTGCAATTGACAATTATTTGGCAATGAGTTTAGTGCTATTTCAAAAACTTTTAAATCGGAAAAAATACATTTGCCTAAATAATCATCATGAGAATTTACCCTATAATCTTTCAATTGTAACCACTCGCTTTGATAATTACTTTCTTTAGTTTTTGTCAAGAAAAAAAACTGACTAAAAAAGAGTTCTGGCGATATTTTAAAATGCTGATTTAAACAAAAAAATGTATTTGGTGCTCTATTTTTACTGATGTGCCAATGATGTTTTGGCCGATGATTTCTCAGAAATTCTTTGATTCTTTTT
>JAUYUF010000226.1 GCA_030694835.1 Flavobacteriaceae bacterium
GTAGTGGTTTTACTATTCCTTTCATTTCTAGATTGAATAAAATAGCAGCAGTTTGCTGTATGGTTAATTGATTGTTTAACGATATTAAATCGAGTTGTTGTTTGCCATTTGATTGTAAAAACGACACAATTAATTGTTCTGTTTCAGAAAGTTCTATAAATAATTGAGCTTGTATGGCTTGTTTTTTTGTTGATGATTGTTCCCAATGCAACTCGTTTATTAAATCTTCAACTGTATTTAACATAATGGCTTTGTTTTGTTTGATGAGCTGATTGCAACCTTTGCTATATTTATCGGTTGTTCTTCCGGGAACTGCAAATACATCACGATTATAAGAATCCGCAATATCAGCAGTAACTAGTGAGCCGCCTTTTTCTGCAGACTCAATAACTATAGTTGCTTCTGATAAACCTGCAATAATTCTGTTTCGTTGTAAAAAATGCTCTCTAAGTGGTTTTTCATGATACCAAAACTCGGTTATAAAACTTCCGTTTTCTAATAGTTCCTTTTCATACTTTTTATGGGTTTTTGGATATAAACTAGCAAATCCTTGTGCTAAAACAGCAACTGTTTCTAAACCATTTTTGATGGCTGCGCGATGCGCACAAATATCAACTCCGTATGCAAATCCGCTTACAATAATTGGGTTGTATGATTTTAAATCTGAAATTATTTGCTCACAACAATCTCTACCGTAAGGTGTCATGTTTCGAGTTCCTACAATACTAACTACTTTACGATTTTCAAACGTGGTTTCTCCTTTTTGAAAATACAAAATAGGCCCATCAATACAATATTTTAATCTAGTTGGATAATCATCATCTAAAAAATAACGTGTTTTAATATTGTTTTTAATGATGAATTCAATCTCTTTTTCAGCTTCTTTTATGGAAGTTTTATCTTTTAAGTTAGCAAGAGTGATTGTGCCAATTCCATTTAATTTTTTAATGTTCTGCAATTTTTCTTGATAAACTGCAGAGGCGCTTCCTAGAGTGGTAATGAGTTTTTTAGCAATAATATCGCCTATACCTTTTGTTTTTTGTAATGCTAGAGCATACAATAATTCATCTTCTTTCATCAATAACAATTTGGATATCAATATACAAAAGAATTCAAATTTTATTTTATAAAATACTGCTATTTTGAGCGAATGATTATTATATTTGTTTTAATGAAATTAGAAAACTACATAAGCGATTTACTTTACCGATACGAATGTGTTATCGTCCCTGATTTTGGTGGTTTTATTACTACTGAATATGGATCTAGGATTAATTATAACAATCATCATTTTTATCCGCCTTATAAAAAATTATCTTTTAATGCTTATTTAAAAAGTAATGATGGATTGTTGGTTAATTACATTGCTTCAGTAGATCAAATTTCATTTGAAGACGCTACAAAATGGCTAAAAGAAACAGTTATAGTTTGGAATGAAAAAGTTGAGAGAGAAGAATTATACTTATCTAAAATTGGAACTTTTCAAAATAACTTAGAAGGAAAATTACAGTTTGAACCTGATATGGTTGAAAATTATCTTACTTCTTCTTTTGGTTTATCTTCTATAATTTCGAAATCTATTGAACGAGAGGTTGTAAAAGTTATTCAGAAAAAAGGAGTTGTAAAACCACTTCCTATTCTTGAAAAAGAAACAGAAATTTCTTTGTCTGTTGCAGCAACTTCAAAACAGAAAGCTATTGGTAAGAAAGCAAATCCAATATTGAGGGTTTTACCTGAAATTACAAAATATGCGGCAGCAGCAGCTATTGCAGTAACTTTATTTGGACTTGGAAATAACTTCTATCAACAAAAATTACAAGAAGAATTTATAGTTGCAACTCAACAACATCAACAACAAACTGAACAAAATATCCAAGAAGCTACTTTTATTATTAGCAATCCGCTTCCAACAATTACCCTACATGTTGAAACAGCATCTAAAAATTTTCATGTAATTGCTGGCGCTTTTAGAAATGTAGAAAATGCAGAAAAACAAGTAGTTCAACTAAAGAAAATGGGTTATGATGCTCACATTATCGGTATTAATAAATGGGATTTAACTCAAGTTGCATACGAAAGTTATTCATCCATGGAAGAGGCTACAAAAGCACTTACTCATATTCTGAATAAAGAGAATGAGGATGCTTGGGTGTTGGTAACTGAAAATTAATCACTTAACTTTGCATTTAAATCAATAAGTTGATATCTTAATTTTAATTAAGAAGATATTATTATGCCTAATCATGAATCAAATGACACCAAAAACACCACAAGCATCATTGACCATTTTAACAGATATTGTTTTACCAGGAGAAACCAATCCATTAGATAATCTTTTTGGAGGTGATATTTTAGCGAGAATGGATCGAGCGTCTAGTATCGCTGCACGCCGTCATTGTAGGGAAATAGTTGTAACTGCATCAGTAAATCATGTAGCATTTAATAAAGCTATTCCGCTGGGAGGTGTTTATACAATTGAAGCAAAAGTTTCAAGATCCTTTTTCTCATCTATGGAAATAATTGCTGATGTTTGGGTAGAGGATCGTAAAACCAGCGAACGTATAAAAGCTATTGAGGGGATTTATACTTTTGTAGCTGTTGATGTAAATGGAAAGCCAACGCGAGTTCCTGAAATAACTCCTGAAACCGAACTGGAACATCAACGTTTTAACAGTGCACTGAGAAGAAAACAGCTTAGTTTAATACTATCAGGAAAAATGAAACCTGCTGATGCTACCGAGTTAAAAGCGTTGTTTGAGTAGGATTTCTAGAGAAAAGCGGTGAGCGAAAAGATAAAATTATTAATAGCTACATCTAAAACATTACAACTTTTTAACTTTCAACTTTCTAACTAAACTACATATTATAAATCCAACTAGTTGGATTTTCACGGTTGGTATCTCTCCACATTTGAAATTTCAGTA
The DNA here is from genome assembly GCA_030694835.1 of Flavobacteriaceae bacterium. GTDB lineage: Bacteria > Bacteroidota > Bacteroidia > Flavobacteriales > Flavobacteriaceae > JAGXRT01. Next base: position 2,925 of record JAUYUF010000226.1, read on the forward strand.
TGGTTTTGTCGGTAACACGATCTGTGTGTATTAATCCAATATCTTGTTTGGTTGACACCTTATCTCCTTTCTTAACATAAACTTGCTCAAGATTATTGTATATTGATATGTAATTACCGTGCTGAATATAAACTGCAAACTGACCGCTAACTGATTGTATGGCTAAAACTGTACCTTCAAAAACAGCTCTTGCTTTTGAACCTTCTTCTGTGGCGATATAAATACCATTACTTTCAACATTAATTCCAGGTAAGGTTGGATGCGGTTGTTTTCCATAGCCACGAACTACCAGTCCTTTTACAACTGGCCAGGGAAGTTTTCCTCTGTTCTCCGTAAATTTAGAGGCTAATGCTTTAGCTTCAGCAGTTAAAATAAAACCACTACTTGCTTTTATTTCAGTTTCAGTGCCTCCAGACTTTTTATTTGCTTTTGCAATTTCATCTCTAATCAAACGTTCTATTTGAGCATCAATTCTGCGCTCTTCTTTTTCTTTGGCACGTATCTGAGCAACGTATTGTTTTTCTTTTTTCTTAACTTGAGTAATTAACTTTTCTTGTGATTTTTTCTCTTGTTCAATTTTTTCTTGCTCAGTTTTTTTCTCATTTAACAAGATTATTTTATCTGCTTTTTTTACTTTCAAAGTATCGGTTAATCCTAATAATTTATCGGATTTACGTTGAATTTCTTCTCCTTGTTTTTTGCGATATTGAGTATATTGCTTCATGTATTGAAACCGTCGGTAAGCTTGATTAAAATTTTCTGATGATAATACAAACATTAAACGACTGTGTTTTGATTTGCTTTTATATGATCTATAAATCATATCAGCATAATCTCTTTTGAGGATATTTAATTCAAATTCTAAATCTTTAATTTGGCGTTCATTTTTTCTTATTTCTCTATTGATAGCATTCGCTTCCTCATTAATTGTTGAAATTAATTTTGAACGAACTTTAATTTTTTGTGATAAATCATTTACCTGAGACACTAAGTTTTTCCCTTCTTTTTTAGTCTTAAAAAGTAAACTATTGATGGTTTTAATTTCATTTTGAAGATTAATACGCTGTTCTTCCAATTTCTTACGATCAGTTTGTGCTGTTACATTTCCTATGATAAAAAAGGAAATGATGAACAAGATGTATTTAATTTTTGACTTCATTAATTCAATCGCACGGGTTTATATCCATTCGGAATTTCAAAAGGAAAAGTTAATAGCTCATTAAACTCAACCGTTTTAAAATCGAGTTTAATTTTAGTTAATTTTTGCGATTCAACCGCTTCAATAATAATAGAATTTGGAAAATATTCATTGTTTATTAAATCATATTTTTTATAAACTACACTTAAATATTGTTCTTTATAAGGCTGGATGATTAATTGCTTATTCAATCTGAAATGTTGAGGATTAATCCAGTATAAAAACGAGTATAATTGCTGAATCGTATGATGTTTGAGTAAATGTGAATTTTCATTCAATGAAACTTCAAAATTTTTATTATCAATTGGCGAAATGGTTTGTCCTAACAATAAGTTTTGGATTTTATCAAAATTCAATTCAGTTCCAAGCCAATCAGAAAGCACGGTATAATCCCCTTCAAAATAAGTTTCATTGATTTTTTCATAGTAACTCACTTTTTCTGGAGTTATCAAAGCCTTAACTAATGGAATTCCTAGAATTGTAGCGGTAATCCAGATAGCCTTATCTTTTTCCATCCGAAGATTGGCAATAAAACTTTGCTCGGTTTTTTGATCGTGATAATCAACTTTAATTCTTGCCTTAACAGTATTTTGTTGAAAAATATTCTGGTTATAATTATTAACAATTTTATCGATAGATATTGGTTTAGCAATAAAATTATCTGATATAGATTTTTTGCTCCTACAAGAAGTTGCGGTTAATACTAAAAAAATAATTAAAACCTTAAAAACTATCCGCATTAAAAAATCGATTTAAATCGTTTAAACAACAATCCTGCCAGTATTTATTATGATAATTCTGAATAATCTCCAATACTTACTGAAGTAAATTTACCATTAAAAATGGCATTGCTACCAATCATTGCATTCGATAAATTTGCGTTTGATATATGTGTTTTTTGTTGAATAAGAGAATTTTCTATCATAGAATTTTCTACTATGCAACCATTGCCTAATGAAACATAAGGGCCAACTTTTGCGTTTCTTAACTTCACACCAGAACCAATATAACAAGGCTGAATTATTTCAGCATTTTCTAGTTCAATCTCCGTTGAAACTAAATTTTCACCATCTAAATGAGTGAATTCCAATACTTTTTTATTAGTTAAAACCGTAATATCTTTATTGCCACAATCCATCCATTCATCAACCTGACCAGGAACAAAAGCAAAACCTTGAGCTTTCATATTTTCCAACGCATTTGTCAATTGATATTCTCCTTTTTCTTGAATATTATTATCCAATAAATATTGTATTTCTTCCAGAAGAATTTCACCTTTTTTGAAATAATAGATACCGATAATGGCTAAATCTGACACAAATTCTTGAGGTTTTTCAATAAAATCTGTAATCCTTCCATCTTGTATTTTAATGACTCCAAAAGCTTTTGGATTCTCCACTTGCTTCACCCAAATAACACCATCTGCCGTTGAATCCAATTTAAAATCAGCTTTAAATAAGGTGTCAGCAAAGGCCACTACACAAGGACCATCAAGAACAGAAGCTGCTTGATAAATAGCATGTGCCGTACCCAAGGCTTCTTCTTGAATAAATACACTTCCTTTGGCGCCTAAATTTTTAGCTATTGCTAATAATTGAGCTTCTGTATCAGCAGGAAATCCTTTAGCAACCGGTCCAATGATAAAAGCTATTTCATCAATTTTCTGATTGACAACTTTAGCAATATCTTCCACTAATCTTTGTACAATAGGTTTTCCAGCAATAAGCGTTAAAGGTTTAGGAACAGTGAGTGTATGTGGTCTCAGTCTTGAGCCAATACCTGCCATTGGCACTATAATTTTCATGTGTATCTAATTATTTGTTTTTTAATGGTCACATGGAATATCCATAAAATTAAAAGGTATTTACCTCAAATTTTGTCATGGCTATTTCATATGTAATTTTTATTAAAATGGTTTGCAATATACAACATCTACTGTAATTCTAAATGTTGAAATTACCTTAAATTCCTTTAGGAATGGCGTTAATCAGTTTTTTTGTGTATTCATTTTGCGGATGCTCATAAATGATATCAGCCTCTCCTTTTTCAATAATTTTTCCTTGATGCATCACTACCATTTGGTCAGCCATATATTTGACCACTGCCAAATCATGCGAGATAAATAAATAAGTAAATTGAAATTCTTCTTTCAGATGATTTAACAAATTCAACACTTGTGCTTGTACAGAAACATCAAGCGCTGAAACGGATTCATCGCAAATAATTAATTTAGGATAAAGTGCAATGGCACGTGCAATTCCAATTCGCTGACGTTGACCTCCTGAAAATTCATGTGGATAACGTTTATAATGTGTTTCATTTAATCCTACTTTTTCTAACAACTCAATAACAGCCAATTTTCTTTCTTTATCTGAATTATGAATTCCATGAACTTTCATGGGTTCTAAAATAGCTTCACCAATCGTAATTCTTGGATTCAAAGAAGCATAAGGATCTTGAAAAATAATTTGTATTTCCTTTCTTAAAATCTTCCAATCCGAATCTTTTAGTTTTGTAATATCAGTTCCTTTATAAAATATTTCTCCCTCTGTGGGTTTTTCTAAATTCAGAATAGTTCTACCTAGAGTTGTTTTTCCACAACCAGATTCTCCCACCAAACCAACTGTTTCACCTTCATAAATATCTAAATTAACATCATCAACTGCTTTTACCAAATCTTGATGTTGAAACCATCCTTTATCAATAGTAAAATACTTTTTTAAATCTTTAATACTCAATAAAGGAATTTGAGTGTATAATTGTTCGTGTCTTAATCTTCTGTCTTTAGTAGATATTGTTTCAGCTTTAAAATCATCCTGCAAAAAATTTTGAACCGTTGGTAAAATCTTTAAACGTTCATTTAATTTTGGTTTAGAATTAATTAAAGCTTGAGTGTAAGGATGTTTTGGATGTTTAAACACTTCTTCAGCCGTTCCTTGTTCTACAATTTCGCCATCTTTCATTACAATAACGCGTTGAGCAATTTCTGAAATCAAGGTTAAATCATGCGAAATAAATAAAATACTCATTCCGTTTTGCGATTGTAAATCCTTTAATAATTCTATAATTCTTTGCTGAACGGTAACATCTAGAGCAGTTGTTGGTTCATCGGCAATCAATAATTTTGGCTGATTTGCAATGGCCATTGCAATCATAACGCGTTGCTTTTGTCCGCCAGAAATTTGATGTGGATATTGATTATAAAGCGATGAAACTCTAGGAAGTTTTACTTGCTCAAATAACTCAAGTACTCTTTTTTTAGCTTCGGAATCTGATAAATTTTGATGTTGTAAAATCATTTCTTTAACCTGAAATCCACAGCTTAAACTCGGATTTAAAGAACTCATCGGTTCCTGAAAAATCATCGCAATTTGGTTGCCGCGAATCTTTCTCCATTCTTTGTTTGATTTTTCTTTGAGCGAAACCTCCTCAAAAAAAAGTTCTCCTTCAACAATAGCATTGTGTGGTAATAATCCCATTAAAGCTAATGAAGTGATTGATTTTCCACTTCCAGATTCACCTACAATTCCAACAATTTCATTCTCATTTATTTCAAAAGAAATAGCCTTAACCACCGTCGTTTTTTGATGGTCTGTTTCAAAAGAAACGCTTAAATTATTGATGTTGATGATAGGCTTCATTTCGATTTCTAAATTACTATAATTTACTTAGGTTACGAAAATTAGTGCTTACTTTGTAAAAAATTTCTGAATGAATTATTTGTCGGTCGAAAACATTTCAAAATCCTTTGGCGCTTTAACCCTTTTTGAAGACATTTCTTTTGGTATCAATCAAGGTCAAAAGATTGGTTTTATAGCTAAAAATGGAAGTGGAAAAACCTCTTTGCTCAATATTATTGCAGGCAGAGATGTTCCAGATAGCGGACAAGTTATCAACCGAAAAGGATTGAAAATTGCCTATTTATCACAGGATGATTTTTTTGATGATGCCCTTACCATTAGTGAAGCTATTTTTAGTGCAGATAATCCGTTACTTAAAATAATAGAGCAATACGAAAATGCTTTATTAAATCTTGACGATTCTGAATCCTATCAAAAAGCATTTGATTTGATGGATATGCATCAAGCTTGGGATTTGGAAACTCAGTTTAAGCAAATTCTTTCGATGTTAAAATTGGAGCAACTTGACCAAACTGTAGGAACGCTTTCTGGTGGACAAAAAAAACGACTTTCTTTAGCCATCGCTTTATTACAAAGACCTGATTTATTGTTATTAGATGAGCCTACCAATCACTTGGATTTAGATATGATTGAATGGTTGGAACGGTTTTTTGCTAAAGAAAATTTTACCATTTTAATGGTTACACATGACCGTTACTTCTTAGAAAATGCTTGTAATGAAATTATCGAATTAGATAACGGAATCATTTATCGATACAAAGGAAATTACGCCTATTTTCTAGAGAAAAGAGCAGAACGAATTGCCCAAGAACAATCAGAAGTTGACAAAGCTAAAAACTTATTTTCTACTGAATTGGAATGGATGCGTCGTCAGCCAAAAGCGAGAACTACCAAATCTAAATCGCGCCAAGACGATTTTTATATCCTCAAAGAGCAAGCCCATAAACGCAGAAATGAACACAAAGTGCAGCTCGAAATTAACATGGAACGTTTGGGAAGTAAGATTATTGAGTTGCATTCTGTGACTAAAAAATACGATGATAAAATCATCATCAATAAATTTGATTATGTGTTTAAAAAAGGTGAGCGCATCGGAATTATTGGTAAAAATGGAACGGGAAAAACAACTTTTCTAAAGCTGATTACCGAACAAATTAAACCAACAACAGGAAAAGTTATTATTGGCGAAACGGTAAAAATGGGTTTTTACACCCAAGACGGAATTGTAGTAAAACCAGGTCAGCGCGTTATTGAAGTCATTAAAGAATTTGGAGAATATATTCCGCTGACTAAAGGAAGAAGTATCAGCGCCGGACAATTGTTAGAGCGTTTCTTATTCACCCATAAAAAACAACATGATTATGTAGAGAAGTTGTCAGGTGGTGAGCAAAAAAGATTGTATTTATGTACGGTTTTGATTCAAAATCCCAATTTTTTAATCTTGGATGAACCTACCAACGACCTCGATATTTTAACCATCAATGTCTTAGAAAATTTCTTACTCGATTTCCCTGGAAATATTATGGTGGTAACGCACGATCGTTATTTTATGGACAAAATAGTCGATGAACTATTTGTTTTTCAAGGCGATGGAGTGATTGATATTTTCCCTGGAAATTATACAGATTACCGCGTTTATGAAGCCTCACAACCCAAAGAAGAAAACATTAAAAAAGGCGATACGCGCCCTTCGGCTTCGCTCAGGGGCCGTAAAAAACTAAGCTACAAAGAACAGCAAGAGTTTAAAAAACTGGAAACAGATATTGCTAAACTTGAACTTCAAAAAAAGGCTTTAGAGCAAGAATTGGTTGAAGGAAAAATAACCAATGAAAACCTATACACACACACCCAAAAATTACAAGATATCATCACTGCTATTGACACCAAAGAAGAACGTTGGTTGGAACTTTCTATGATGGAAGATTAATTGATATCTGTTCACTGTTATCATATCGAGCGGAGTCGAGACATCTCAACAAAATTATAAATGATTCTAGAGATTCTTCATTTCTTTTTACAAGTCTTTTAAATGGTGGTTGTTTTCACTACTTTTATCCATATTTTTAATTTGTAGTTTTACAAAATGAACAACAACCACCTTCGCATTCTTTTAGTGGATGATGAGCCAGATATCCTCG
>JAUYUF010000238.1 GCA_030694835.1 Flavobacteriaceae bacterium
ACAGTGATTAATTAATTTCTGAATATGTCTTCCATATTCAGGTATTATCAAATGTTCCCTATCGGTATTATATTCTAATTCAAAATCCATAGAAGTATTTATTAACTTTTGAAGTAAGTTTTTTAATAAAGATGCAAATTAACACATTTATTTGGGTTTCACAATTATATCAATTGCAGTTTGGCAAACTGAAGTAATAATTTTTTCACTCCTACTTTTTCAAATTTTATCTCGGCTTTACTGTTTGGTCCCGTGTCTTCAATATTTAAAACTTCACCTTTACCAAAGGTTTCATGAAAAACAAAACCTCCGATTTGAATATTTGATATTTCTCCTTGACTTTTAGGTCTTATTTCTGATACCTTCTTTAAATTCTTAGGGATGTTAATTGGTATTTTGGGTTGAGTAACAGGACTTTTACTTCCAAAAATATCAGGCTTTAAAAAGCTTGTAGCTTTTGTTGAAGTCGAATTGTTTTTTTGTTTCCCTATAAATTCGGTGTACTTTTCATCAATCTCATCAATAAATCTACTGGGCTCAGTATCATTAAATTGACCCCATCTACTTCTATAAAGAGAATAAGTAATATAAGCTTGATTTTCTGCGCGCGTTAATGCTACATAAAAGAGTCTTCGCTCCTCTTCTATTTCACTTCTCGAATTGATACTCATAGCTGATGGAAATAAATTCTCTTCAACCCCAACGATATAAACTATTTTGAATTCTAAACCTTTTGCAGCATGAACTGTCATTAAAGAAACGGTATTTTTAGCTTCAGGATCTTCTTTATCAAAATCAGTTGCTAAAGCTACATTCTGAAGAAAATTGGTCAAAGAAGTGTCTCCATCTTCTAAATCTTGTTGTTCGATGATGAAAAAACGAATTCCGTTGAGTAACTCTTCCACATTTTCAATTCTGCTGGTCGATTCAAAAGCATCTTCTTTTTTTAATTCATTGAGTAAATATGTTTTATTTACTACATGATTGGCAATTTCAAAAGCATCTTCGGTTTGAGACATAATCTTCAAACTTTTAATCAGCATAGCAAAATCTGAAAGTTTTTGTCGAGTTCCAGAATTGATGCCAACCTCAATTTTATCTATATTTTCAGCAATATGAAATAAGGAAACATTTAATTCATTGGCTTTGACAATGAGTCGGTCAATGGTTGTTTGTCCTATTCCTCTAGCGGGATAATTGATAATTCGCTTAAAAGCTTCTTCATCATTATGATTTTCAATCAAGCGTAAATAGGCTAATATATCTTTAACTTCTTTGCGTTGATAAAAAGATAAACCTCCATAAATTCGATATTTTATATTTCTTTTTCTCAATGCTTCTTCTAGAGCTCTAGATTGAGCATTAGTTCTATAAAGTACTGCAAAATCAGTATTTTGAAGTTGGTGTTGCATTTTGTTTTCAAAAATAGAACTTGCCACAAAATTACCTTCTTCAGCTTCAGAATGTGTTTGAATTATTTTGATCTTTTCACCTTCTTCATTTCCTGTCCAAATAGTTTTATCAAGTTTTGTTTTATTGTTTTCGATGACACTATTGGCAGCAGAAACAATATTTTTAGTGGAACGATAATTTTGTTCTAATTTAAAAATTTTGATATCAGAATAGTCTTTTTGAAAATTCAGGATATTTTGGATATTTGCGCCGCGAAAAGCATAAATACTTTGAGAGTCATCACCAACCACACAAATATTTTGAAAACGATCTGCTAGAGCGCGAACAATTAAGTATTGTGAATGGTTAGTATCTTGATACTCGTCAACCAA
>JAUYUF010000239.1 GCA_030694835.1 Flavobacteriaceae bacterium
GGATATGTTTTAAAAATGGATAATAAAAGAATTTATATTGCAGGAGACACTTCAGATATTTTTGAAATGAGAAGTCTTAAAAAGATTGATATTGCTTTTGTCTGTATGAATCTGCCTTATACTATGGATATTGAAACTGCCGCAGATGCTGTGCTGGATTTTAAACCAGCTATTGTTTATCCTTACCATTTTAGAGGAAAAGATGGCTTTAGCGATGTGGAAACTTTTAAATCATTGGTATTTGAAAAAAATCCTGATATAGAAGTTCGATTACGAATTTGGTATCCAGAAAATTAACAAAAAAAAGACTGCAAATTGCAGCCTTTTTAATTATATAATTTGATTATTTATTATTCACAAGTTGCTACATCTAAGTGTATTGCATAGAAGCGATGACCATTTACAGCCTGAAAAGATAATGAAGCACCCTTATTTGTAGCTTGCCCAGGAGCAGGTCTTCCATTTGTAGGTAATTGTCCATTAGCATAACTATACCATTTCACACTTTCAGTATTACTTGTTTGTAAGAACCAATTGTTTATAAATGTAATGGTAATCATACCTGTACCTGCATTATAAGTAATGTCTCCTATATCATTTGTTTGTCCTTTATATATGTTTGCAGTAACATTTGCCAACCCATCATTGATGTCTAAATAGTACCACCAAGCCATATTATTTCCTTGCCCAGTAGCATTACCTCCCACTCCATTCCCAGCATAAGCAGTTGTGGCAGTAGATTCTACACATTCTATTGCTATACGCTCACATCCAAAACCAGGAAAATTAAATGTTCCACAAGGGGTGTTTTTTCCACTTTTGTAATATGCAAGTACATCAGTATCAATTTCAATATCTCTGTTAATTGTTAATTGATAATAACTTTTTGAACCACCTAAAGTTCCTAAATTAAACTTTAATACATTACCTGTTGAAACATTACAAGTATTTAAAAAAGACGGATCTGACTCCCAAGTTGGAGTAAAACTTTGCCAAGTTATACCATCAGAACTGAATGCTCCGCTAACAACATCTGCAAAAGTAACACAAGTGCCTAATTTAACAGCCCAATGACTTAAGTTTTGAACTGTTCCTTTTAAGCCATTTCCTGGGTTTGGATTTAAAACACTCCATGTCCAAGTAAAAGTTCCATCACTGTTATTCAAAACACTTTCTAAAGTAACTGTATAAACACCCCCACCTGCAAGTGGTAATCCACTAAACGCCGCAATTCTTGCTCCTGAAACAGTAGTTTTAGAAGCATTTTGAATCGCAATACTTTCTTCTTGCGAAACATTGTTTAAGTCAATCATGTCGTCAGTACATGATGATACCATAAAAAACAGCACTAACCCTAGTGTGTACTTTAAAACATTAAGCGTAATTTCTTTTTTCATTTTAATAAATTTATTAGTTGATTATTTTTTTATACCTATAACGAAAATTAAAGGCATCGTTTTTCTCTGAATAAATAAAGGATCTTACAAGGTTAGAAATAAGCTTATCCATTCAGAGCAAATGTATTACAAAAAGCTATTTGAGAAACACCTCGATATGTCAGAAACTCAAAAACTTAACAAAATGATCAAATTTTGATATAAACGGTGAATTTTAGTTTGCAAACAGCATAATTTAATATCTTTATGGTTCAATAATTTAAATTTATTATGCAACTTAAAATTTACCAAATTGACGCTTTTACCAACAAAGTATTTGGCGGAAACCCAGCAGCAGTATGTGTTTTAGAAAAATGGATCTCAGAAACATTGATGCAACAGATTGCCGCTGAAAATAATTTAGCAGAAACTGCTTTTGCCGTTAAAAAAGATGATTTATACGAAATTCGATGGTTTACACCTAAAATAGAAGTCAATTTATGTGGTCATGCTACTTTAGCTACAGCACATGTACTTTTTAATTATTATGAAAAAGAGAAAACAAAATTAAATTTTCATTCGCATTTAAGTGGTGCTTTATCGGTTTCTAAAGAAAATGAATTGTTAATACTTGATTTTCCATCAGATACAATTAATAAAATTGAAACTCCAAAAGTTTTAATTGAAGCATTAGAAAAAAAACCAATAGAAACATGGAAAGGTAAAACTGATTTTATGTTAGTTTTCAACACTCAAGAAGAAATTGAAAGTTTTAAACCCGATTTTAAACTTTTAGAAACAGTTGGAGGACGTGGTGTTATTGTTACTGCTAAAGGAAATGATGTAGATTTTGTATCTCGTTTTTTTGGACCACAAGTAGGCGTTAATGAAGATCCTGTAACAGGTTCTGCTCACACCACTTTGATTCCGTATTGGAGCAAAGTTTTAGATAAAACCACTTTAACTGCACTACAATTATCAGAAAGAAAAGGACATTTATTTTGTGAGTATAAAGGTGAACGTGTTAATATTGCAGGCAATGCTGTTACCTATTTAATAGGTGAGATTGAAGTTTAAAATTATTAAGCCTCAAACAATTCTTCTCCATCAATTGTTAAGGTTTGCAAAAAGTTAACAGCATTAAGAATATCATAATGCAATACTCTATCATTCTCTACAATCGGAACTTCTGTTCTAAACATTGCTACAAATGATTCTATAAAAGGTGATGATTTTATAGGACTTCTAGAATAAAGCGCTTGAGAAGCATTAAATAACTCTATTGCTAAAATAGTTTCAATATTATCTACAATTCTTTTAGCTTTTGTAGCTGCATTGGCTCCCATACTCACATGATCTTCTTGACCGTTACTGGAAACTATTGAATCAATAGATGCTGGACTTGCTAATTGTTTATTTTGACTTACTATACTAGCAGCTGTATATTGCGGAATCATCAATCCGCTATTTAACCCAGAATTTGAAACTAAAAATGCCGGCAAATTTCGTAATCCTGAAATTAATTGATAAGTTCTTCGCTCAGAAATATTTCCTAATTCAGCCATTGCAATTCCTAAGAAATCCATTGCTAAAGCTAGTGGTTGACCGTGAAAATTTCCACCTGAAATAATTTTATTTTCTTCAGGAAAAATATTTGGATTATCAGTCACTGAATTTACTTCTGTTAGAATTGTTTGAGTTACAAACTCTAAGGTATCCTTTGTTGCGCCATGAACCTGAGGCATACATCTAAATGAATATGGATCTTGAACATGTTTTTTAGGTTGATTAATTAACTCACTATTCTTTAAAAATTCTAATATTGTTTGAGCAGTTTTTAATTGACCTTTATGTGGACGAATGATATGAATCAACTCATCAAAAGGTTCTTTTCTGCCGTCAAATGCTTCCAAAGAAATAGTTCCAATTAAATCAGCTAAATAAGATAATTTATGCGATTTCAACACCAAATGCAAACCGTAAGCATTCATAAATTGAGTTCCGTTTAACAAGGCTAATCCTTCTTTAGAACGCAGTTTTAAAGATTCCCAACCAAACTTTTTAAGCATCTTTTCACTCTTTATTAGTTTACCTTCAAAATATACTTCTCCTTTACCAAGAAGTGGCAAACTTAAATGTGCTAAAGGAGCTAAATCACCCGAAGCACCAAGTGAGCCTTGAGTGTAAATAACTGGAAAAATATCATTGTTGTAAAAATCAACTAAACGCTCAACAGTTGATAGTTGCACTCCAGAATAACCATAACTTAATGACTGTATTTTAAGAAATAACATCATTTTTACTATATCAGAAGGAACTTCATCACCAGTGCCACAAGCATGACTCATTACTAAGTTCTCTTGTAATTGAGATAACTGGGTTTTATCAATCTTAACATTATATAGAGAACCAAATCCGGTATTAATTCCATAAATAGGATCTTCAGAATCTGCCAATTTTTCATCTAAAAACAATCTACAAGTGGTGATTTTCATCTTAACTTCTTCTGATAATTTTAACTTTTTATCAAGAAAAAATATAGAATTGAGCGTATTCAAATCTAAAAAATCCGTATTTATTGTATGAAAATGATCCATGTCTTATAAATTAAGACGCAAAATTCAACAATCAACCTTATATAAGCAAATTAAATGTTAAAGGAATTGTAAAATGTTGATTTAATCGGATATATTTTTCAAAAATAACTGAATATATATTACATTTGCACCTCAAAATAGAATAAAAATTATGAAAAAACTAGTTGTATTATTTTTAGCTGTATCTCTTTTTAGTTGTAAAAAGGAGCTAAAAGATTATGTTACCATTTCTGGTAAAATTGAAAATTCTGAAAGCAAAGTCCTATTAATTTCATCACAAGATATCAATAAAGAAATTAAATTAAATGAAGATGGAACATTTAGCGACACGCTTAAAGTCTCTCAAAAAGGTTTCTATTCATTAACTGAAGGTGAAAATAGAACTGCTCTATTTTTAGCTAATGGTTATGAATTAGAAATGACTACTGATGCAAAAGATTTTTTAAACAAGCTTGTTTATGAAGGAATTGGTTCAGAAACTAATAATTATATTGTTAAAAAAATTAAATTCAGTCAAAATGAACTAGGTTCTCCTAAAGATTTTTTTATGTTAGACAAAAAAGCTTTTGATGAAAAAGTGGTTAATTTAAAATCAAAATTAGCTGAAATGTTATCTAACAAAAAGGAATTAGATTCTATGTTAGTATCTCAGGAAGAAATGAGCAATCAGCAAATGTTTGATTTCTTAGATCAAAATTATGCAGCTCAACACGAGGTTTTTGCTAAATTCAAAAAAGGCAGTCCTTCACCAAAATTTGTAAACTATGAAAATTTTAGTGGTGGAAAAACATCTTTAGATGACTTAAAAGGAAAATATGTTTATATAGATGTTTGGGCTACTTGGTGTACACCTTGTTTAAATGAAATTCCTGCATTACAAGCTATGGAAAAAGAATTTCACGGAAAAAACATTCAATTTGTAAGTATTTCTGTTGATAATGTTGATGGGCAAAGAGGTAGTAAAGAAGAATGGAAAAAAATGTTAACTGAGAAAAAATTAGGTGGAATTCAATTATATGCAGATAAAGATTTTCAGTCAGATTTTATGGTTGCTTATAATGTAAATTCTATACCAAGGTTTATCATTATTGATCCAAATGGAAATATTATAGATTT
>JAUYUF010000243.1 GCA_030694835.1 Flavobacteriaceae bacterium
CTGGTGTTGTTCCGCTAATAGTTCCTGAACCATACATATCTCCAATTCTAATATTGCATCCATTAATTGTTTGATGCGCTAGTTGCTGATTCATATTCCAATACATATATTTATAATTTGATGAACAAACCTTATGAGCGTCTTTAAGTTCTGGCTGGATATAAACCTCAAGATTGATGTCGTAATTTTTATCACCAGTGGTTTTTAAATAGGGAAGCACTGCTGGTTCTTGATTTGGACCTTTTGTTTTAAAAGGTTCTAAAGCATCCATCGTTACTATCCAAGGAGAAATGACAGATCCGAAACTTTTACTAAGAAAAGGTCCTAAAGGCACATATTCCCACTTTTGAATATCTCTAGCAGATAAGTCATTAAACAATACCAATCCAAAAATATAATCATCTGTTTCATCAATTGGAACAGCATTGCCAAATTCATTCTCTTTTCCTGTTATAAAAGCTACTTCCAACTCAAAATCAAGTAATCGAGATTCAGAAAATATAGGATTTTCTTCATTATCATGCTTTATTTGTCCTTTTGGACGATGAACTGGTGTTCCTGAAACTATGATTGAAGAACTTCTTCCATGATAACCAACTGGTAAGTGACGCCAATTAGGTAATAAAGCATTATCAGGATCTCTAAACATAGTTCCCACATTAGTTGCGTGTTCTATACTCGAATAAAAATCTGTGTAATCTCCTACTTTAACGGGCAATAAAACAGTTAAATTTTTTAAAGAAATTAATACTTTTTCTCTATTATTTTGGTTGTCTCTAAGTTCTGTGTTTGATTCTTCAAAAAGTTCAAATAAACGAATTCTAAATATAGTCCAGAACTCTTTTCCCATCGATATGAAATTATTCAAGCTATCGGTGGAAAATAATTCTCTTGAAACTCCTTTTATATTTGAAAAATATTTCAATTCATACATCTCTAGTAAATCAATAGCATAGTTTCCTAACCTTGAAGCAACTCTAATTCCTTTATCCGATTTAATAATTCCGTAAGGAAGATTTTGGATTGGAAAATCACTATCTATTGGTATATCTAACCAGCTAGAATATGAAATATCATTTGTTTTATTCATGTAATTGTAAATTAAAATTTATTGAAAATTGTAAAAATTATAACGTTCCTCTTCGCGCTTGTTCCTCTTCAATGGCCTCAAAAAGAGCCTTAAAATTACCTTTCCCAAATGATATTGCGCCTTTTCTTTGAATTATTTCATAAAACAAAGTAGGTCTATCTTGAACTGGTTTTGAAAAAATTTGTAATAAATAACCTTCATCATCTCTATCGACTAAGATTCCTAATTTCTTTAAAACGAGTATTTCTTCGTCTATTGAACCTACTCTTTCAAATACGGTATCATAATAAACACTTGGAATACTAAGAAACTCCACTCCGCGACTTTTTAATTCTGAAACAGTCTTAACAATATCATCTGTTGCCATTGCTACATGCTGAACTCCTGGACCATTATAAAAATCAAGAAATTCTTCTATTTGAGATTTTTTTCTTCCTTCAGCTGGTTCGTTTATAGGGAACTTAATTCTACCATTGCTATTAGACATTACTTTACTCATCAAAGCAGTATAATCTGTCGATATATCTTTATCGTCAAAAGAAACAATTTGTGTAAAGCCCATTACATTTTCATAAAATTTAGCCCAAACATTCATCTCATTCCATCCTACATTTCCAACCATATGATCTACATATAAAAGTCCTACATCTGGTTTTTTATACTCAGGGTTCCACCCCCTATATCCGGGTAAGAAAATTCCTTTATAATTTTTTCTTTCAACAAATAGGTGAACTGTTTCGCCATAAGTAAATATGCCTGATGTTACAACCTCTCCATGTTCATCTTTTTGAACAATAGGTTCGGAAAAGGATTTAGCGCCTCTGCTCATGGTTTCTTTATAGGAACTACGTGCATCATCAACCCATAATGCCACAAATTTAATACCATCACCATGTAATTTTTGATGTTTAGCAATAGGAGAATCCTCTATCAAAGATGAAGTCAATACAAATATAATTTTACCTTGTTTAAGCACATAGGATGTTCGGTCTTTTAGACCCGTTTCTAATCCGGCATATGCTAATGGTTGAAATCCAAATGCATTTATATAATAGTGGGCTGCCTGTAGCGCATTGCCTACATAAAACTCCACATAATCTGTTCCGTTAATTGGTAAAAAATCTTCTTTTAAACTCATAATTCAATTATTTATTATTTTAAAAAGTTAATCAATCCATGATTGATAGTAATCTTTGTCTTCAATTTCCAACGCTTGTTTAGTAATTTTAAGCGGATTAAAAGTATCCAGCATAAATGCCAGTTCTTTTGTTTCTTTTTTCCCGATGCTTTTTTCTACAGTTCCCGGATGAGGACCATGAGGTATACCTGTTGGATGCAGCGTTATCTGACCTTTTTCCACATTTTTTCGACTCATAAAATCGCCATCAACATAGTATAAAACTTCATCTGAATCTACGTTACTATGGTTATACGGAGCAGGAATTGATTGAGGGTGATAATCATACATTCTAGGTACAAATGCACAAGTTACAAACTTATTTCCATCAAAAGTTTGATGAATTGGTGGTGGCATATGCAACCTTCCTGTTATAGGTTCAAAATCATGAATAGAGAAAGCAAAAGGATAGTGAAATCCATCCCATCCGATAAGATCAAATGGGTGAGAAGCATAATGATATGGGAAGATTTCATCATCGCGTTTAATCATAACTAAAAAATCACCTTCCTCATCAAAAGAAATCAATTCTTCTGGAGTTCGAATATCTCGCTCACAATAGGGTGCATCTTCCGTTAATTGTCCAGAATGATTCACATAGCGCTTTGGAAATCTGAAAGGTCCAAAGGATTCAACAATTAACAACCGATTTTGGGCAGTGTCGAATTCAAACCTATAAATTACACCTCTTGGGATCATTAAATGATCACCGTAAGAAAATGAAATTTTACCATACATCGTATGTAAAATTCCACTTCCTTCATGAATAAAAATCATTTCTGAAGCCTGAGAATTTTTAAAAAAATATTCAGTCATTGTAGCTGAAGGAGCAGCAAGACTCATATACACATCGTTATTAACCAAAATAGGAATTCTACTTTTTATATAATCTTTTTCTGGTTTAACTTTAAATCCCTGAAAACTTCTGTTTTGCATATTTTTATCAATAGCAATTTCAGGAGCTACAGAAAATGATTTATCTATTTTAAGTACTCGAGTGGGCGGGTAATGATGATAAACCAACGAATAACTATCTGAAAATCCTTCGGTAGAAACTAGCTGTTCTGAATATAATTCACCATTTGGTTTGCGAAATTGGATATGTCTCTTTCTGGGTATTTCACCCATTTTTCTATAATATGGCATACGTTTATCTTTTTATTTTCATTGATTGAAACAAATTATTATTTTTCTAAAAGTTTTAATCCGTCTTCAATTAATTTCTTTATATCATTATTAACTTTCAATTCCTCTAAGTTTTTTAAAATAGAAGTACTTATTTCATTTTCCCCTTTTTTCTTTATTATTTCTATAAGCTCAATCTGAATTAACCATTCATCAAGATAATTTTCTTTTATAGAGTTCCAAATATTTCTAAGTTCATTTTCAACCATTTCATTTTCTCTGGCATTGCGCACTTGTGCATATAATTTATGGAGAAGTTTGGCTTCTTCGGTATGTTCAATTTTTATGGTTTTGTCTTTAAATTTAGGGAAATGAAAACCGAAAGATGCTGGATCTGCTGCTCCAGAATAGGCGGAAACAATTTTACATCCAACAGCCATATCATATAAACCCCATTCTGGTTGAAATAATATTTTATATTTCAACCTAACTGAGCAATCTGAAAATGTGAGTATAATTATTTTTCCTTGTTCTTTTACAATTTTTTGAAGAATACCATTTACCAAAACTCCAGACTCAAATTCTAAACTTGTTCTTTTACTCTCTATAAGATTATATTTAAGGAGATCTTGTTGATCAAAATCTTCTATTGATTTTTTTTGATCTTTTAAAAACCCACATGGAGATCCAAATCCATCTTTATGATACTTAACTGAATGCCCTTGAATTTCCCTATTATTGAAACATAAATTTGTTTTACCTGCAGTTCTAATATAAGCAGGATTTTCAATATACTCAAGCACTTCTGTAAATAATCCGCTTACTTGTAATCCAGAACTATAAACAATAGTTGCAATATTTGCTGAATTAATTGCTTGCTCTACACCATAAAGCCCACCTCTTTTATAGGATAATGAAGTTGAAAATTCATTAAGTACATTATTGAGTGTTTCAAAATCAGGAGTTACAAAAAGTTGAGGTTGTTGATTAGTAATATCAAAATTATAATCTGCAGCTTTAATGGTATAAGGAATTTTTTTTACATTTTCTTTTAGGCAATTAACACTTTCATTAATAGAAGACAGTAAACCTGCTCCATAAATTTTAGGATTATTGATGTCACCAATTAAACCATACTCGACTGTCCACCAATGCAAGTTTCGTAACCGAGTCATTTCTGAAGATTCTTGGAATTGTTTTTCTAAATTTTCAATTTCCAATGATACTTCCAAAATACTTTTTGATGATGAATATGGATTAGTTTTTAAGATTGACAATAACCGAATGGCTTCAAATAGTTCATAATCTAAAGCAGAAGAAAAGGCTTTTGAACCGATAAAGCCAATATTCTTAAGATATTGTGCATACTCTGAATCTGCAATAATTGGTGCATGACCAGCTGCTTCATGAATAATATCAGGAGCAGGAGTATAACCTATCTGATTTAGAGGGCGGATATCTGCAGCTATTACCAAAACATTATAAGCTTGAAATTCCATAAAAGCGGCTGGAGGTATAAAACCATCAACTGCTACAGCAGCCCATCCAATTTTACTTAGAATTCTATTCATTCCGTACATCTGGGGAATTGTATCAATACTAATACCCGTTTTTTCTAATCCTTTTACATAAGAACCGTGTGAAACTTTTGGAAGATAATTTATGTTTTGTCTCATAACATAACGCCAAACTGCATGATCTTGTGCGGTATATTCATTATATGGCTGTTCTATTATTAAATCTACTAAATGCTTTGGTAATTTATCTATAACTTCATTTGTTTCCATAAATGTTTTCTAAATAATCAAAATTGATCGTAATATCTTTTTTTTAGTATAAAATGATTATTGCAATTACGTTTTATGCAAATAAACTAAATTAATTTAATCTAAATAAAGATACAACTATTCTTATAAAAGAATAATTAATAAACTTGTTTATTACTTTAATTGATATTTAGAAATGTTTAAGATTTATGGTTTTTGACAACAGAATATCTTGAATTTGACCAGATTGAGTTGAATAAAAAAACAATCATTTAAATAAAATGATATAAGTAATAATTTGACTCGGAAAAATTGAATTTGATTCTAGAGTTTGTAGAAATGGAGAAGTAAATAATCCTATTATAAATATTAAGTTTTGTTTTAAACGTCTTTACACTTCTTTTCCAATTCTGCCTGATATTCTTCCAAAACTGGTTTTACGGTACTTTCTGGCAAATCTGCAACACGAATATACATCAGGCCATCAATTGCATTATTAAAAGCAGGATCAACATTAAATGCAACCAACTTGGCATTTTGTTTTACATATTTTTTAATCAAAACTGGCAAACGCAATGCGCCTGGTTCAATTTCTTCAATAATTTTGTCGAACTTATTTAAATCCGCTTTGGTGGCGTCAAAAACAAAATCTTTATCACAATCTTTTAACTTTACTTTATACTCTTTTTTAGGACGAACAAATTGTGCAATAAATGGATCATAATAATTAGATTTCATAAAATCAATCATCAATGATTTAGAAAAATCTGAAAATTTATTGCTAATACTTACGCCTCCCATTAGAAATTTATGATTCGGATAACGCAAAGTTACATGAACAATTCCTTTCCAAAGCAAAAATAATGGCATTGGTTTTTGCTGATATTCTTTAATAATAAAAGCTCTTCCCATTTCGATTGTATGTGACATCATATCATATAATTCGGGTTCTAAACGGAAAAGTGAGTGTACATAAAAACCTTCAATTCCGAATTTCTCATAGATTTCTTCACCTAGTCCCATTCGGTATGCACCGGCAATTTGGTTGGTAACACTATCCCAAAGTATTAAATGATGGTAAAAAGTATCGTATTGGTCAATGTCGATAGATTCATTAGTCCCTTCTCCAACTTCTCTAAAAGTAATTTCTCGTAATCGTCCAATTTCATACATTATAGAAGGAATTTGGTCGCTTTTTGCAAAATATATTTCGTAATTATTACTTACCAACAAACGAGCATCCGCTTTTTTTAACAATTCAATTTCCTGAATCATTTCATGCACACTTCCTTGTTTTACAATATCTTTCGGGAGTTTTTTAAGCCCAGGAATTTTAATTGTTGGTGTTCTGAAAAATTTTAATTTTTTGTGATATGGCTGAGCCAACATATACGTTTTCTTACGTAAAAAATCGTGGTATTCCTTAAAATCAACCAATTCTGTTTGCTCTTTTGAAGTTATTGGTTTCCCAATTCTAACTTTAATAGTTCTATTTTTTTGAGAAAGTAATTCTGACGGTAATTTGGCAGTTCTAAGTTTATCATTAATTTTTGATAAAAAATAAAATACCCAGCTGTTTTTGGCATGAAAATAAATAGGAACTACTGGTACATTTAGTTTTTTTATCAGTTTTACTGTTCCTTCATTCCAAGGTTTATCAATAATTAATTGACCATCTTTATAGGTAGATACTTCACCTGCTGGGAATATTCCCAATGCTTTTCCGCTTTGAACGTGAGCAATAGACGCTTTTAAACCACTATAACTCGAATGATTTTCATATTCATCATCAAAAGGATTGACTGGTAGGACA
This sequence comes from Flavobacteriaceae bacterium, assembly GCA_030694835.1. Classification (GTDB taxonomy): domain Bacteria; phylum Bacteroidota; class Bacteroidia; order Flavobacteriales; family Flavobacteriaceae; genus JAGXRT01. Next base: position 6,972 of record JAUYUF010000243.1, read on the forward strand.
AAGGGTTTTAGTGGCTCTATTTTATGAATTAAAAAATTGCCGATTATTTTAAAATCTGGTCTGTTTTCTAACATTAATTTTAAGAGTAAAACGCCATCAACTCCACCTAATGGATGATTTGAAATGGAAATAAAAGGCCCTTCTTTTGGAATCCTTTTTAAATCTTCTTCTGGGATATCAAACTTTATTTGAAAGTCATCTAAAACGGTATTTAAAAACTCTAAATCTTTTAAATGTTTATGTTTTTGATATATTTTATCAATAGTAGAAATTCGTAATACTTTCAAAAGAATCCATCCTATCATTCTTCCAAACAAACCATAATTATCAAATTTAATAGCTTTGGCAACTTCTTTTGCTGTAACTAATTTCATCTATATTTTAATTTTTAACAATTTACAAATTCTATTTAACAACTATTTGTACTGTTTCTTTATTTAGTTGTTTTAACAAAACTTCTCTGTTATTTTCTATTTTTTTAAGAGCCAGTTCATCAAAATGACGAACCGTATACAATGTTAGATCTGTATCAAAACTAACTAAATATTTCAATTTTAATTCTTCAAGAAATTTTTCAAAGTTGTTAAAATTATCATCAACACAAACAGAAAAACTGATCGCAGAGTTTTGTATTAAGTTAACCTTTAACTGAAATTCATGTAATAATTTAAAAATATCACTGATGTTATATTCAACCATAAAAGAAAAATCCAGTGCAGAAATTGAAATCAAAATCTGATTTTTTTTCACTATAAAACATGGAACAAAAGGATCTAATACTGCACCTTTACTAACTGAAGTTCCTTTTTTAGTGATATCAATAAATGAACGAACAAATAACGGTATATTTTTATTTTGAAGTGGTTTTAATGTTTTAGGATGGATTACTGATGCTCCATAAAAAGCCATTTCTATAGCTTCTGTATAAGAAATTTGTTTTAATAATGTTGTTTCATCGAAATGACGTGGGTCTGCATTTAAAACCCCAGGTACATCTTTCCAAATTGTAACACTTTCTGCATCTAAGCAATACGCAAAAATAGCAGCTGTATAATCAGACCCTTCTCTTCCTAAGGTTGTTGTTAAACCATGTTCGGTAGACCCCAAAAAACCTTGAGTAATAGTTAATTTTTCTATACTCAAATTATTTGAAATGTTTTCTTGAGTTGTCTTCCAATTAACTAAAGGATCGCGGTAATTTGTATCAGTTTTAATGAATTGTCGCACATCAATCCATTGATTTTCTACACCAATATCATTTAAATAATTACTTACTATTTTAGTTGAAATTAACTCACCATAACTCACTATTTGATCGTATATATAATTGTAATTAGTTGATTTATTCATCATCATAAATCCACTCATTTCAATATAAAATTGTTCAACATCATTTAATGTAGCAATTGAATTATCACCAAATAAATCTTTGATAATATTTTCGTGATATGATTTGATAAAATTGATATTTTGAGCTATTTCTTTTGTTTGATTAAAATATGATTTAGCTACTTCTTCAATAGCGTTGGTCATTTTGCCCATGGCAGATATAACTACAATAGTTTTATCACACCCTTCTTGTTTTAAAACTGTAGAAATATTTCTAACACCAGCTGCATCTTTTACCGATGCGCCTCCAAATTTAAATACCTTCATTTGATATCTTATTTACGTATTTTATTAAATTTTCTTCTGTCATTTGAACTGTTTCCCATCCCTTCAAAATTGATGCTCCACTTTTTTCATAAAAATCAATAGCGGGTGTATTCCAATCTAATACTACCCATTCAACTCTTCTCACTTTTTCATTAAGTGCATATTTTAATACTTCATCATAAAGCGCTTTTCCAATTCCTAATTGTCTTTTATTTTCTTTTACTATTAAATCTTCTAAATGAATTGTTTTTCCTTTCCAAGTTGAATAACGATTGTAAATTAAAGCCATTCCAACAATTTCATCATCATATTCAGCAATAAAAGTTTGAAATAAAGGATTTAAAGAAAAACCATCTTTAACTAAATCATCAACAGTAACAACAACTGCTGTCGGCTCTCTTTCAAAAGTTGCAAGTTCTTTAATTAACCTTAAAACAGCAGGCATATCCTCTTTTTTTCCTTTACGTATTACTAAACTCATATTAATAGATTTTTTGACAAATTTAACGATATTTGCATACACCAACATAATATCGCTTAAAATGAGAGAGAAACATATCACCTTAGGAGAATTTATCATTGACAAACAAGAAGAATTTCAGTACAGTTCAGGAGAGCTTTCTAAGCTTATTAACTCCATTAGACTTGCGGCAAAAGTTGTAAATTATGAAGTTAATAAAGCTGGATTAGTAGATATTTTGGGAGCCACAAGCACCATAAATGTTCAGGGTGAAGAGCAGCAAAAATTAGATGCTTATGCTAATGAGGTTTTTATGCAAGCACTTATTAACAGAGAAATTGTTTGTGGAATTGCCAGTGAAGAAGACGATAATTATATCACTATAAAGGGAAAAAATAACGATAATAATAATAAATATGTAGTGTTGATGGATCCTCTTGATGGTTCTTCTAACATTGATGTAAATGTATCAGTAGGTACCATTTTTTCGATTTATAGAAGAATTTCTCCTCCTGGAACTCCGGTTCAAGAAGCTGATTTTTTACAAAAAGGAAGTCAGCAAGTTGCAGCTGGTTATGTAGTTTATGGAACTTCAACTATGTTAGTTTACACAACTGGCCATGGTGTAAATGGATTTACTTTAAACCCAGCTATTGGTGTTTTTTACTTATCACATCCCAATATGGAATATCCAAAAGATGGGACTATCTATTCAATTAATGAAGGAAACTACGTACACTTTCCTCAAGGCGTAAAAGATTATCTTAAATACTGTCAAAAGGAAGAAGGCGACAGGCCTTATACTTCTCGCTATATTGGTTCACTTGTTTCTGATTTTCACAGAAATATGATTAAAGGAGGTATTTATATTTATCCAACTAGTACAAAAGCTCCAAAAGGAAAACTTCGATTATTATATGAAGCTAACCCAATGGCATTTATAGCAGAACAAGCAAAAGGTGCTGCATCTGATGGATATATGCGTACCATGGATATACAACCAACTACATTACATCAACGTGTCCCCTTTTTCTGTGGTAGTAAAAACATGGTCAAAAAAGTTAATGAATTTATGGCTCAATATCCAAATGATGCCAATTATTAGTTTAGTATAAGATTAAACGATATTCCGATAAGAAGTTTCAATTAAGGCTATAATAATTTAGGTATAATGTTCGTTATCTTTGATGTAACATTTAAAAAATTATTATGTCATTTGAATTACCAAAATTAAACTATGCGTACGATGCCTTAGAGCCCTATATTGATGCTCGTACCATGGAAATACACCACACTAAACATCATCAAGCATATACTAATAATCTAAATGCTGCTGTTGAAGGTACTGAACTAGAGGGAAATTCTATTGAATCCATTCTTTCTAATTTAGATATGAATAATAAAGCTGTTAGAAATAATGGTGGTGGATTTTACAATCACAATTTATATTGGGCTGTTATGAGTCCAAATGGCGGCGGAAAACCAAACGGTGAATTAGGAAAAGAAATTGATGCATCTTTTGGTTCATTTGAAAATTTTAAGGATGTTTTCTCAAAAGCAGCAGCTACTCAATTTGGTTCTGGATGGGCTTGGTTATGTGTTGATAAAGATGGTAAATTAACCGTTTGTGCAACTCCAAATCAAGATAATACCTTAATGCCTGGAGTAGGTTGTGGAGGCTTTCCTGTTTTAGGAATTGATGTTTGGGAACATGCTTATTATTTAAATTATCAAAATAGAAGACCTGATTATATAAACGCTTTTTTCAATGTAATTAATTGGGAAGTTGTTTCAGAAAGATATATAAAAAGAAAGTAGTTAGTTAGTTAAAGTTGTAATGTTAGAAATAGCATCTCCATATGGAGATGCTATT
>JAUYUF010000251.1 GCA_030694835.1 Flavobacteriaceae bacterium
TATCAAGGACAAGCTATTGGAAGTAAATTACTAACGGAGATTATCAATAATATTAAAAGTGAAAATGCTGAACTACTTTGGTTTAATGCACGCATTAAGGCTCTTAATTTTTATCAAAAATTAGGTTTTCAAACCATTGGAGAGGAGTTTGATATTCCATATGTTGGTGGACATTATGTAATGTTCAAAAAATTAATATAATTTCATATTCATAAATAAAACTTCTAAGCAATTAGGAGTTTTTTTTAATAATCAGTTTTGCATTGATGATTAAATCAATTTTCTTAAAAAATAGTTATTTCAATTTTGTAAATTAACTGAAAAAATAATAACATGATTCAATCCTACAAACAATATCCACAACTTTTAGAAAAATATGATACTATTATAATAGGTTCAGGAATGGGTGGGTTGGCAACTGGTGCCATTTTAGCTAAAGAAGGTCAAAAGGTTTTAATTTTAGAACGACATTATACCGCTGGAGGTTTTACACATGTTTTTAAACGCAAAGGTTTTGAATGGGATGTAGGGATTCATTATATCGGAGAAGTTCAACGAGAAAATAGTGTTATGAAGAAACTTTTTGATTATGTTACCGATGGTAAGCTACAATGGGCGGATATCGGAGATGTTTATGACCGTATCATCATAGGAGATCAGCACTATGATTTTGTGAAAGGGGTAAAAAACTTTAAAAAACAATTAATAAGTTATTTTCCAGAAGAAGAAAAAGCTATTGAACAATATATCAATCTGGTTTTTTTAGCCATGAAAACCAGTAGAAACTATTATATAAGTAAGGCATTACCTCCTTTTTTAGATCGTTTATTTGGGAGATTTATGAAAGCACCTTTTTATAAATTTTCTGATAAAACTACCTATGAAGTGCTGAGTTCTTTAACCAAGAATGAAACACTTATAAAAGTGCTTACCGGACAATATGGAGATTATGGACTTCCGCCTAAGCAAAGTAGTTTTTATATGCATGCTTCTGTGGCTCGTCATTATTTTGACGGAGGTAGCTTTCCTGTAGGAGGTTCATCACAAATTGCTAAAACTGTTGATGCTGTTATTGCTGCTGCTGGAGGAACTATTTTGATCAACGCTGATGTTGAGGAGGTTCTTATTGAAAATAACAAGGCAAAAGGTGTAAAAATGAAAGATGGTAAAACTTTATATGCGAATCATATTATAAGCAATGCTGGTATTATGACAACTTATCATCAATTACTACCCAAAAATATTGTTGAAAAACATCATTTAAAAGAACAACTCAAACAAGTGAAACGTTCGGTTGCACATGCATGTCTTTATATAGGGTTGGAGAGTTCGCCGGAAGAACTTCAACTACCCAAAACAAATTATTGGATTTACCCAAAAGATGGAGATCATGACACCTGTGTAGAGCGTTATCTAAATGATTTAAATGAAGAATTTCCAGTGGTCTATATTTCTTTTCCATCGGCTAAAGATCCTGATTGGTCTAATCGTTATCCTGGTAAAAGTACCATCGATATTATTACCTTAATTCCGTATGAAACTTTTGAAAAATGGTCTGAAACACCTTGGAAGAAAAGAGGTGATGATTATGAATTGATTAAAGAGAATATCGCACAACGATTGTTAAAAGAACTTTATAAGCAAGTGCCACAAGTAGAAGGAAAGGTTTCATGCTATGAACTTTCAACTCCACTGACTACCCAACATTTTGTAAATTATAAAAAAGGGGAAATATATGGGTTAGATCACAGTCCAAGTAGATTTAGACAATCATTTTTAAAACCTCGAACCCCTATTCAAAATTTTTATCTTACTGGTCAGGATATTGTCACAGCAGGAGTGGGAGGTGCTTTGTTTTCGGGTGTTTTAACTTCTATGGCTATTACAGGGAAAAATGTGTTGAAAAAATTGATGTGATAAGAATAGGTTTTTAGTATTCATTATAAAGCAAAAAAGATCTAGTTTTCAGCTAAACCTTTTTTTGTTGGGTACTTTTTTAAGTAGCGAGAACGAGATTTGAACTCGTGACCTCAGGGTTATGAATCCTGCGCTCTAACCAACTGAGCTACCTCGCCGTATTGAGGTTGCAAATATAAAACAAATTTATATTGATACAAGTAATCATTTTAAAAAAATAGATAAAAAAGATAGGTGGTGAAAACAATTTTTTACATATATTGTGCATCGATTTAAAATAAAAAAATGGCTAAAAAACAAAAATACCAATTAGAATTTCCTATTAACGCTTCCCCCCATTTTATTTACCAGTTTTTTGTTACACCTTCTGGCTTATCAGAATGGTTTGCAGACAATGTAAACTCTAGAGGTGAGGTATTTACATTTTTTTGGGAAGGTGTAGATGAGGAATCTGCAAAATTATTAGCTAAACGACAAGATGAACGCGTTAGATATAAATGGAGTGAAGATACAGAGGATGAATACTTTTTTGAGTTTAAAATTCAAGTTGATGAAATTACCAAAGATGTTTCTGTAATTATCACAGATTTTGCAGAACCCGATGAAATAGAAAGTGCAAAAATGCTTTGGGAGAATCAGTTTGATGAATTAAAACATATAATCGGAGCATAAATTAAAGCCTTTTTTAAGGCTTTTTTTAATTTATAAGATGGAAAACTTTAATGGTGACATATCCTTAAATGCTGGAGATTTATCTGCTAATAGAGCTTTTAGATATGGAGATGCTTTATTTGATACTTTAAAATACAGTAACCAACAAATTGAATTTTTAGAGGATCATTATTTTAGACTCATGGCTTCAATGCGTTTATTGCGTATGAAAATACCAATGAATTTTACCTTAGAATTTTATGAAGCAGCTATTTTAAAAACGATAGATTTTTCTTTAAATTCAGATCAATATAGAATTAGAGTTACCATTTTTAGAAAAAATGGAGGGCATTACTTACCAAACTCAAATGACATTAATTATCTCATTGAGACCAATTCTTTAAATAAAACTGCTCTCTTAAGATATGAAGTAGATATTTTTAAAGATTACTTTATTTCATCAACTTTTTTGTCTACTATTAAAACTTCAAATAGACTCATAAATGTATTAGGCAGTATTTATGCTGATGAAAATCAACTACAAAATTGTTTATTGTTAAATGAGCATAAGCAAATTGTTGAAGCTGTAAATGGTAATATTTTTGTTCTTAAAGGAAATCAGATTATTACACCTCCTTTGTCTGAAGGTTGTATCAATGGAATTTACAGAAAGAAATTGATTGAGTTGATAAAGAAACAATCAGTTTATGAGTTAATTGAAATGCCTTTAATCTATACAGATTTATTAAATGCATCTGAAGTTTTTATTACAAATTCAATAATAGGTATACAACCAATTACTCATTTTAAGAAGAAAATATATCAAACTGAAACTGCTTTAATTCTTCAAAAATTGATGGAGGAAAAGTTAATTTAAACTTGGGTTTAAGGGTGCATTTGCCCAAATAAGATATTCGCCTCCTAATTGGATCATTTGATTTTTCCAAAGAGTGGTATCATCTGCATTTAAAATATTAGGGAAATTATTTTCTACAACAACCCATGAATCAATTTCTAGTTCTTCATTTAATTGATTTACATCCCAACCAGAATATCCTAAAAAGAATCTGATTTCATCAGATTTAATTTCTTGTTTATTAACTAATTCTGTAATAATTTGAATATTACCTCCCCAATAAAAACCATTGCCAATTTCAATACTTCCAATGATTATTTCTGGTACTTTATGAATAAAATACAAATTCCCTTGTTCTACCGGTCCGCCTAGATAAACGGGCATTTCTACTAAAATTTCTGGCACTAATTCATCTAATTTAAAATGAGAAAGTTTATTTAGAATAAAGCCTACAGATCCTTCCTCATTGTGTTCTGTTAACAGCACAACAGATCTATTAAATGAAGGGTCATTTAAAATTGATGGTTCGGCTACGAGTAATTTCCCTTTAGTTAAATTTAACATTTTTCAATTTAATTTTATTCAGCTCTCCTATAAAGAGTCCATTTATAACCAGAGGTATCTCCTACTTTAGAAACAATAATATAATCTGAAGTTCTAAAATAATCAACATAATAACGATCATTTTTACCGTCTTTAACTAGATATGTAAAACCTCCTTTGTCAGTATCTTCATAATCATAAAAGTCTTCAATTTCAAATTTTATCCACTTAGTTTTTTCAGAATCAGTAAACGAAACTTCTAGAATTTGAGTATTATCTAAATTAGCCTTTATCAATACATTGAAATCGGTACTGTCATAAACGTAATATTTTTGGGCGTGAGCACTAATTGAAACAAAAAATATTGTTATTACAAAAAAGAGAGAGAATTTTTTCATAATATGTAAGATTTAAGAAGTTGATTATAATATAAATATAAAAAAAAATTCCCTAAAAGGGAATTTTTATAATAATATTGTTCTTTGGTTAGTTAACGTCTCCGCTAAATCCAGCTCCCGCTTTAAATTTTACTACATTTTTTGCAGCAATTTTAATAGTTTTTCCAGTTTGTGGATTTCTTCCGCTTCTTGCAGCTCTTTTAGAAATAGAAAAAGTTCCCCATCCTACTAAAGTAACTTTATCACCTCCTTTAAGAGTTTTTGTTACGCTGTTAGTGAATGATTCTAGTGCAGCTTTTGCAGCAACTTTTGAGATTCCTGCGTCAGCAGCCATTGCATCAATTAAATCAGATTTGTTCATAATCGAATTTTTAAAAATTTGGTTAAACATTAATTTCTATATAATAGTAGAACAAATATAGCAGGAATAAGGGTTTACACAAGTTTTTAGAATAAAATATGCAATATTTGTTAATAACTATTTCTAATTGTTAATAAAAATAGCAAAAATTAATTAAAATTTGTATAAATAATTGTAAACATCACTAGAAATGAGCATTTTCAGAAAACTGAAATCCATTAAGTAAACTCTTAATATCCATCTTCTTCTTTCCAGCTAACTGTAATTCTTCTACATATAAATATCCATCTTTAATAGCTATTTTTAAAGTTTTATTAGATACAATAACAGTTCCACTTTTTAATGAATGTGAACTAAATTCAGGGAGAGATTTTAATATTTTTACCTTGATTTCTTGATCTTTTTGATATAAAATACTCCAAGCAGCCGGATAGGGTGAAAGTCCTCTTATAAAATTTTGAATATTTTCTAGGGATTCATTCCAATTGATTTGACAAGTCTCTGAATAGATTTTAGGAGCTTCTTTTAAGTCATTTGTTGTTTGCGAAATGGTTACTACTTTGTCATATTCAATTAACTTAACTGTTTCTAAAACAATTTCACTGCCTAATACCATTAATTTATCATGTAATGTACCAGCTGTATCATTGGGTTCAATTGGAATACTCTCTTGTAGAATAATTTCACCTGTATCTATTTTTTCTTCTATAAAAAAAGTAGTTACACCGGTTCTTTTATCACCATTAATAATAGCCCAATTAATGGGTGCGGCACCTCTATATTGAGGTAAAAGAGAAGCATGTAAGTTAAATGTCCCGAATTCTGGTAATTGCCAAACTACTTTGGGTAACATTCTAAAGGCAACAACAATTTGCAAATTAACATTCAACGCTTTTAAATAATTTAAAAAATGAAGATTTTTTAAATTAGTTGGTTGTAAAATACTTAAGTTTTGACTTACAGCATATTGCTTTACTGCAGATTCTTGTAATTTTTGACCTCTTCCTGCAGGTTTGTCTGGTGCTGTAACAACACCAACAATATTATAGTGATGTTCTACTAAGGTTTTTAATATACCTACAGCAAAATCTGGAGTTCCCATGAAAACGATTCGTAAATTACGTTGCATTATTTTAATTGAAATTTATTTTGCAAATTTAA
>JAUYUF010000264.1 GCA_030694835.1 Flavobacteriaceae bacterium
CCATGAATCATTTACAAGTATTCAAAAAGCTATTAATTATAGTATGACTTCTTTGTTAACAACGGGTGGAATTCGAGGTAAAAAGAAAGGAATTGGTAAATTTCAACCTAGAAGTTTTAACATGGGAATTTCTAAAAAAGCATTTGAAGCTACTAAAGGTTATTCTAAAATGAAATATGGAGAAGATATTGATTTATCGCTAAGACTTCTTAATTTGGGTTACGAAACACAGCTTATAGATAAAGCTTTTGTTTATCATAAAAGACGTTCAACTTTTAAACAGTTCCTCCAACAAACCTATAATTTCGGAACAGCTAGACCCTTTTTAAATCGGAAATTTCCAAGTACAGCAAAAATCACTTTTTGGTTTCCATCGTTATTTATTATAGGGTTGGTAGTTTCGGTGATTGGATTATTTATGGGTTATTGGCAATTATGGTTGCTCTATAAAGTTTATTTCATAGTACTTTTTATAGATTCATCTTTCCGAAACAATAGTATTAAAGTTGGGTTTTTAAGTGCAATCACCACTTTAATACAGTTTATGGGTTATGGAAGTGGATTTTTAAGAAGTTATGTCAATGTCAATTTCCAAAAAGCTAAAAACCTGAGTTTGATGTAATTTTTAAAAAGTGGAAATTCATATTATACTGATAATTAAGTTTTTATTCCGTTCATTTTTGTCTTGACACAAAAACGAACCAAAAAAGTCAAGAAGGTTTTAATGAAATTTTGAGGATTTCATCCTCAAACCACTGATAAATCTGCGCTTCATGCTCTTTTCCGATTAAACGGAACGCATTTTCGCTTGATTTACAGCTATTTCTGGAAAACCTTCGGGTTTTTACTACAATTTTGTATTACTTTTATATCGAACTGACGTTATTAGCTTAATTGTTTAAGATTTAAAGTTTAAAGTTCTACTGAGACTGCGACTGAAAACTGCTTACTTCCTATTGTCTTTTGTCTTTATTCTTTCGTCTAGTTAATAAAAACTATAATTCACTTATTTTTTTACCAAAAGCTTTTACTCGGTTCCAATCAGTAAACTCATAGGTTTGCGTTTTGTCAGTAGGTCCTTTAGTCATTTTCATAATTAATTGAATCATAAATCGATCAAAAAAATTATATTTTGGATATTCAATTTTTCCTGCAAAAACATCTAATAACTTTGGTTTCCAAGTAATTTGACTCAAGAATTTCTGCAAATATGGGTTAGTTTCAGCTGTGTTTTTTTCTGGTTTCCTGGCAACAACATTAACTGAGAAAAAAGCATTTTTCTTTTGATCTAATAATCCTTGATTTTTCTTAATAAAATTAAAAACAGATTTGTCATGGTAACCATAACGAATTGAAGCGCCAATAATAACTTTATCAAAAGGAGTAATATCAAAATTAGGCTGTTCAATAAGTGATATAATAGTTATTTCATTTTTAGCAGTGTCAATTTCATTTTTAATAGCTTCACAAATTTCAATGGTATGCCCATCTGTGGTGTGATATAACAGTACAATTTTCTCCATTTTTTAAGTTTTAAGAAAGTGTTTTTTTGATGTTTTCTAAAAAGATACTTCAAAGCTACAAATCTCTTTTAATTTATAGGTTGATTTATATCAGTTTATTAAAACCAATGTAAAAAAAAATCCTGATTTTACTCAGGATTTAAATTGCTTATTATTTCTTTTTTGGTTTTTTCTTATCTTGTTGCTCTTGGGCTTGTTTCATAGCATCTCCTAATTTTTGACGAAACTTACTTACTTTCTGTGGTTTCTTTTTGTTTTCTTGAATTTGAGCGTGAATTTTATCTTCATCTATGATGAAATGTTTGATAACTAACATTATTCCGATTGTTAGTAAGTTAGAAATGAAATAATATAAACTCAATCCACTTCCGTACATATTAAAGAAAAATAACATCATTAAAGGAGAAATATACATCATGATTTTCATCATTTGTTGCATATCTGGCATCCCTTCTTGTGTTGGTTGTTGCATTCCCATTTGTTGACTTTGACTCATTCTCATATAAAAGAAAATAGCTACTGATGCTAATATTGGAAATAAACTAACGTGATCTCCATAAAATGGAATATAGAAAGGAAGTTGGTAAACACTATCGTATGAAGATAAGTCATCAGCCCATAAGAATCCTTCCTGACGTAATGCAATCATTGCAGGAAAAAATTGGAATAATGCAAAGAAAATAGGCATCTGTAAGAAAGCTGGTAAACATCCAGACATAGGATTAACACCCGCTTTGTTGTATATCTGCATCATTTCTTGTTGACGTTTCATGGCATTTTCTTTACCAGGAAGTCTTGTGTTTAATTCTTCCATTTCAGGTTTTAACACCTTCATTTTAGCACTTGATAAATACGATTTATATACCAAAGGCGACATGAAAATACGTACTACAATTGTCATTAAAATGATAATCCATCCAAAATTGGTGATGATTTTACTCAAAAAATAAAACACATTTAAGAATACATATTTGTTTAACCAACCAAAAATTCCCCAGCCCAAATTGATAACATTATCCAAATTTTTACCTTCATAGCTGGTTAAAATATGATAATCGGATGGTCCATAATACCAATTCATGGCATAATTCATTTCGCCATTTTTAATTACTAAAGGAATGGATGTGCTGTATTGTTTAGTAAATAAAGTATCAACTTGATCATCTTTAACTAAATTTATAACACCTAATTTGGCATTTTTAAATGGAGTTTCAGTAATTAAAATTGATGAGAAAAATTGTTGCTTGTATGCAATCCAATTTACATTATTTACTACCTCTTCGTCATCACTCATCGAGTTTATTTTATCAAATTCAGTCTCGTCATGTAGCCAACGTAGAGTTGAATATTGATTTTCATATTTTACACTTTTTTCCTGACTGATACTTTTTAAATCCCAAGTTAATTTAACCTCTTGAGCGATATTGATCATTTCATTAATTCCAACCGATTTTATGGCAAAATCAACCATATAATCAGCATCTTTCATTTCATATCGATATTCAATAAACTTATCTTTTGAAATTTTTAATTTCATCGATAAAACTTGAGAATCGGTATTTTTAGTGAAAGTTGGTTCAAAAAATAAGTCTTTTGAATTTAGAACTCTATTATCAGCAGTTGTAAAATTTAAATTAAATAATGCATTGTTATCTTTTACAAGATATAAGGGAAGTGAATCATGAGCTCTAAACTTTTTAAGTTGCGCTTCTACAATTTGTCCACCTTTATTGGCAATTGTTAATTTAACTAAATCATTTTCTAGTACAGTTGTTTCATCTTTAGCGCTTGGCAAAGAAGCAGCATATGAAAAAGCACCTAACTTTCCTTGAACTTTTGCAATAGTAGCTGAGTCGTTTGCCTGAAGAACATCTTCGGATGAAGTAGGTGTTATTGAAGTATCTTCTTTTTTATTAGAAGTGTCTTTTAGAACTTCTTCTTGTGTTGCAGGTTTTACATCTTCTGGAGTTGGTTGGTTTGTGTAAAAATACCACACCATAATCAATCCTAATAAAATAAATCCTATTAATGAATTGAGGTCAAATTTCTTTTCTTCCATTTTATTATTTAAGTTTTACTCAGTATTGAGTTTTAAAATCGAGCAAATTTAATCAATCTATTTTTTATTGGATAGATTCGTTAAAGTTTATTCATGATTAAGTTGATAATTTAACGCAGCTTTCACAAAATCTACAAATAATGGATGTGGATTTAAAACAGTGCTTTTATATTCTGGATGATATTGAACTCCAACAAACCAAGGGTGTGATGGTATTTCAACGATTTCCACCAAATTAGTTTCCGGATTAATTCCTGTTGCAATCATTCCAGCATTTGTAATTTGTTCTAAATAATCGTTGTTAAATTCATATCTATGTCGATGACGTTCGCTAATAATTTCAGTTTGATATGCTTTAAATGATTTAGAATCTTTTTTAATTTTACATTTCCAAGCTCCTAAACGCATGGTTCCGCCTTTATCAGTAATCTCTTTCTGACTTTCCATTAAATCGATTACTGGGTATTTTGTATCTGGATCCATTTCAGTAGAATAAGCATCTTTTAAACCAACAACATTTCTAGAAAATTCAATAACTGCCATTTGCATTCCTAGACAAATCCCTAAGAAAGGAATATTATTTTCACGAGCAAATTGTATAGCTGATATTTTTCCTTCAATTCCGCGTTCACCAAAACCAGGAGCAACTAAAATTCCGTTTAATCCACTTAATTTTGATTGAATATTTTTTGATGTAAATGATTCAGAATGTATCCATTTAATATTTACTTTGATATCATTTTTTGTTCCAGCATGTATAAAAGCTTCAACAATAGATTTGTATGCATCTTGTAATTCTACATATTTCCCAATTAATCCAATTTCTACAGTATTTTTTGGATTTTTAAGTTTATCTAAAAAGATATTCCATGCGATTAATTTTGGTTGTTGTTCTGTAGGAAGTTGTAATTTTTCTAAAACCACTTTGTCTAAACCTTCTTTTAACATCAAGTTAGGTACTTCATAAATTGTTTTAGCATCGAGCGCTTCTATAACATCTTCTTTTTGAACATTACAAAACAAGGCTAATTTTTCTTTGATGGAATCATTTAATGGATATTCAGTTCTGCAAACCAAAATATTTGGACTTAAACCACTTTCCATTAATAGTTTAACAGAATGCTGAGTAGGTTTTGTTTTTAACTCCTTTGCAGCAGCTAAATAAGGAATTAAAGTTAAATGAATTACAATAATATTTGATG
>JAUYUF010000270.1 GCA_030694835.1 Flavobacteriaceae bacterium
AATATTTATTTATTTTTTTTAAATTCTATTTGTTAAAAACAAAAGTAGTTGTATATTTGCCCACGCTTTTAGCAAGGGAAATACTTTTGAATTTAATAATCAACGAATAGAAGATTTTAACGATATTTTGAAATGAAGAGAACTTATCAACCATCGAAAAGAAAAAAAAGAAATAAGCACGGTTTTAGAGAAAGAATGGCAACTGCCAATGGTAGAAAAGTATTAGCTAGAAGAAGAGCTAAAGGTAGAAAGAGATTAACAGTTTCTTCAGATCCACGACCAAAAAAATAATGGTAAATCATTGTAAAATATAGAAGGTGTTACTAATTTGGTAACACCTTTTTTTATACATTCAAAATAATTATTAAAAAAATATAAAATGCCAAAAAATAATCAGATTAAATCGGTTTTAATAATAGGTTCAGGTCCAATTGTAATAGGTCAAGCTTGTGAGTTTGATTATGCTGGTTCTCAATCTGTCAGATCATTAAAAGAAGAAGGAATTGAAGTGATACTTATCAATTCAAATCCAGCTACGATAATGACGGATCCTTCTATGGCAGATTTTGTGTATTTAAAACCACTGACTACTAAATCTATAATCGAAATATTACAAAAACATCAAATCGATGCCGTTTTGCCAACAATGGGAGGTCAAACGGCATTAAATCTTTGTATTGAAGCTCAAGAAAGGGGTATTTGGGATGAATTTAATGTTAAGTTGATAGGTGTTGATATCGATGCAATTAATATAACAGAAGATAGAGAGCAATTTAGAAAATTGATGATTGAAATAGGAATTCCTATGGCTCCAGCACAAATTGCAGCATCCTATTTAAAAGGAAAAGAAATTGCTCAAGATTTTGGGTTTCCTTTGGTAATTAGACCTTCATTTACTTTAGGAGGATCAGGTGCTTCTGTTGTTTATAAAAAAGAAGATTTTGATGAACTCTTAACACGTGGTTTAGAAGCATCTCCAATTCATGAAGTGTTGATTGATAAAGCTCTATTAGGATGGAAAGAATTTGAATTAGAATTACTTCGTGATAAAAATGACAATGTAATTATTATTGCTTCCATAGAAAATATGGATCCAATGGGAATTCATACAGGAGATTCTATTACGGTTTGTCCTGCAATGACTCTAAGTGATAAAACATACCAAAAAATGCGTGATATGGCAATGCATATGATGCGTTCTATTGGGAATTTTGCAGGTGGATGTAATGTGCAATTTGCAGTGAGTCCAGATGAAAAAGAAGATATTGTTGCAGTTGAAATCAATCCAAGAGTTTCGCGTTCTTCTGCTTTAGCATCTAAGGCAACTGGTTATCCAATTGCAAAAGTGGCAACAAAATTAGCTATAGGTTATCATTTAGATGAATTAAAAAATCAAATTACTAAGACAACATCAGCCTTATTTGAACCAACTTTAGATTATGTTATTGTAAAAATCCCTCGTTGGAATTTTGATAAATTTGAAGGTTCAGATCGAACCATTGGTTTGCAAATGAAATCAGTAGGTGAAGTGATGG
>JAUYUF010000240.1 GCA_030694835.1 Flavobacteriaceae bacterium
TTCTTATCAGATAATGCTCTGGAACGAGATGAACAGGCACGGGAGCTTATAGAGAGTGCCATGTTGCATCCACGTTCTTATCAGATAATGTTCTGGAACTGTATATCCTTCTTGTAGATATCTACTTATTTCTTCTGTTGCATCCACGTTCTTATCAGATAATGTTCTGGAACAATTAGAAGAATCGCTCCGGCAATCCGGATTTGAATTGTTGCATCCACGTTCTTATCAGATAATGTTCTGGAACAGCACATACCCGATATTGATTTTTCCAGCATATTCCGTGAAGGTCATTTTTTCGGTGCTTTCTTTAAATACATCTTCACAAATTTGCAATATTGTTCGCCTGGTTGATCAGTAAGTTCACTTCATATCCGCATTTCTGACACTTGAAGTTTTTTGTGCCTTTTATCAGACTGGTGATAACTTTCATGGGCTTATTTTTCTTCTTTTTCCCGCTACTACTATTCTCGTCCGTCTGGATCTGCTTTTCACCGCATGCCGAGCATATCAGGTCATTGCACTTATTGTACTTGATCTCCACTATGGGTATTGAGAGCTGCATGGCTTTATGTTTGAGATATTCCTGTTGCTGCACTCCGGGCCAGAGATTCTTCAGGTAATTCAGTTTCTTTCCGAAGTTCTGGGTCATTCCATTCCCGATATCCCATATCAGTATTTAGGGTTTGTCTGAGAGTTCGATCAGGCATTCAATCATATCATGCGTTAGATGATGGTTGAACGTAGATACATGCCTCGATTCGATACCCCCCTGTCTCCTTATCTTTTTCTTGCGCTTTCTGATACGACGCATTTTTTCTTCCAGTGATTTTCTGCTTGCTATTTCCGCTCTCTTCTCCTTGAAATGTCTCTTTGCGAACAGAAGATCACCTGTTGGAAACCATGTCACCGAGTCCATGCAGCCATCTCTATCATAACCGATCAGTCCTGCCTTTCCTGGCGAGAACATGGCCACGAACGTTTCGCAGTCTTTTATGTCAGGAGGCTGTTTGACTTTAATCTCGAGCGGATACATTAGATAATACTTGCCATCCTTTTTTGACAAATTGCAGTAAACCTGATTATCTGCTTCCATCTTCGGGATGAACTGATTTAAATACTCCCCCCCGAAATAGTCTATCTGCTGTGGTTTTCTTGACCAGAGCGTAAGGTGAAGTTTTTTATCTTCCCACGTCACGAATCCGGCATTCATCTTAACAGTCCGGCATTCCTGAAGATCCGGGAAATGTATGGGTCTTCTCAGACGGTTGAGATCTTGAATTTGTTCGTATAATCTTCTGATCTCCTTCTTTTCGTCATCTGTGAAATCTTTAAAAACTTTCGTTTGTGTAACTCTTTTAATCTCCTTCCAGTTCATTTCTGGATTGCCGCGTTTTAAATCGGCTTCCTTGCGGCGAATGTCATATGCTGTGTCCAGCAGAAGTTTATCTTCATACTCGTTAAGTTCATCCTCGAGATACTCTTTCTGAAATAGTCTCTTATTCCGCCATGCATTGTAGGATTTCCACATCGCATATGCCTGTGAGAAAAGTGAATCATAATGCGTTTTGTTCGGAATTTCGACTATGTTCTTGAGATCCTTATCAACTGTTCTTTCCCGGGCACCGTATATTTCCTTACGGACTGTATATTCGCTGTACATTCTTGCCGCACAGGACAAACAGTATTTATTTCCGTTCCTGGTGAACCTTAACGGTTTTTCTTTATTACATTCTGCACACATACCATCTGCCTTTTCATTTTCAGGCAGAGGTAGGTACTCTGCAATAAATTTCTGATATCTGGTCTCGATTTCACGAAGAGACCAGTTTATTCCTATCCGGAACGATTCGAAAAGCGGTTCAAGTTCCTGCGTCTTCTGGACTTTAGACAGATTGAGCCGTATCCCTATAGTTTTTAGAACTGTTGATTCTGACATGTCTCTCCAGATAATTAAGAACGTGGTTGGGGCGCCTTGCACAAGTTTCCTTGTGTAGGGCCCCACCAGGAGCACTGCAACGGGTGCTCGTTGTACGGCGCATTATCTCCAGTTGTTTATAAAGGGATAATCCCTTGCGGATGTAGCACCGGATAACCTCGCTTGCGCGATATACATCATTATGTTTTTACGATATATATACATTTGCCTTTTTCCCATTTGT
The DNA here is from genome assembly GCA_030694835.1 of Flavobacteriaceae bacterium. Lineage (GTDB taxonomy): Bacteria > Bacteroidota > Bacteroidia > Flavobacteriales > Flavobacteriaceae > JAGXRT01. The sequence goes on from JAUYUF010000240.1 coordinate 2,163, forward strand.
CTTTTATCCCAAAAAGCTTTTAATGGTAAACCTCATTAATTAAGGCATGCAGGAAAAAGAAAAGCTCGTCAAACTAATGGACAAGAACAGGGTGACGATACCGAAAGAGGCTTTTGAAGATTTTAATATGTCTGCCGGGGATCATGTCCTTGTCAGGTGGTCCTCTATAAAAATAGAAATTATACCAATTGAAATAATACCGAAAGCCTCATCAAGCACTATATGACTATCTCCATCTTTTCGCTATGGCTTCTGCAAGTGCATTGTGCTCATAGCACGGGTGTGTGTTATATATCCGCTACTCTGAATCCTCTAATATCTTATTCACTACCTTAAGCTTTGCCTGCGTAATCCACGTCCTCTTTTTGGACTCCTCTATTTCTTTTTGCTTTTTGGATATTTCCTGGTTGAGATCTTCTATTTCGTGGATCAACTCGGATTTTATTTTTCTGACTTCGGTTTCATCGAGCATATACACCTCTATTTCTCATATTCCACGCAGAAAAATGACCATCCTCCGCCCCGGGCTTTGTGGATCTTAATACTGCGTGATGGATCAAGCCCCTTTTCTATGTCTGCAATAAGCGTATGAATCGTATAAAACCTGAGATGCTGGCTGTGCTGAAACGGTCTCTTCGTCTCATCCCATTCCCATTCATTCGGTACTGAGATGTATGCACATTTCGATACCCTGCTCACTTCTTTCAACACCTGCACCGGGTCATTGACGTGCTCGAGCATATCCCCCAGAACTGTGCATTTGAATGCCCCATCCTTAAAAGGAAGATGGTGGGCGTCAATTTGAACGAATTTCGTCCTGTGCCTGTACTGTGGTGGGAAAGCGTAAATTAAATCTGCCTCCACCACACCAAGGTCAAGATCCCTGAACATGAACCCGTCCGAGCACCCGATGTCCAGTATCCTGTCTCCGTGCTTTTTAGCCTGTTCGGTAAGCCATCGGCATCGTTCAAAATGTCCGTCCTGAACTTCGACTGTTTCAATCTCAGATATCATGAGTTACCTTTGCGCTAAATATTGGGGTTTCCCTGATATCCGTAAATCTCGGATTGGATATAATCATCTCGTTTATGACTTTCCGTACACCCGTATAAGTGGAGTCGTGCATCAGGATAGTACCCCCGGGTATGAGATGTTTTCCCCATAGTTCCATATCCATTTTAACGTAATTATACCGGTGATCAGCATCTATGAACAGAAGCTCGATATGCTTGTCCCACCCCTTCTTATAAGCCAGTTCGGAATAATTTACAAGTGGGATGACAATATCATCAACCCCGTGCTGTTTCAACCTTTCCTGAAACGTATTGAAGCACACACCCTGATTGACGTAATATTGTTTGTCTGGAGTGCCGGGATCTCCCGCATCGTACCATGTAGGATCCGGGGTAGCCCCACCACCGTTATGCGGATCCACGGAATATACGCGCATTTTCCCCCCTAACTGAGACCCTTTTGCAAGACATATCGTAGATCTGCCCGCATTACTGCCTATCTCTACTATTGCGCCCTTTGAACATTGGGATGCGAGTTTGTACAGGAACAGTCCCTCGTCAATGGATATCATCCCTGGCACCGAATCGACCACTGATTTTATAATTTCAACGCTCATATTATCAAACATTAAAACAATTCAATGCTTTATCTTTATTTGTATATGTCTTACCGTATTCGGAAAAAATTCTCCATCTGCTTAGAACTTCATGCTTTGGAAGTTTATCATACAAATCTACTATTTTTTTAGCAGGGATCAACACAAAAGGCTGACAAATATATTTATCCCAAGGATGGGAATGATCTTCGAGGTTAACCTGTGTTTCTTGACTGATTAAACCAGTATCTATAAGTTTTCTTATTGCCAGTGCTGTCATATCCACTTGCTGCGGAAGAAAATCTATTCCCGGTTTCAGATCGGATTTATAATACTGCTGAACGGTTACAAAGTGTTTGGATTTGTCAATATCAGGACTTACCCATTCACCGTTAATTATAATGCCAGAACTATAATCCAGATGACCTCTTACATAAGATCCAAATGGCTGAGTGCCGATTCTCTCATGGGTTATATCGTGCGATTCATTGCCGAATAATACTTCACATCTCGGTTTAAAAATAACTTCGTCTACCTTCTGGCGGTAAAAACTGTGATTGTAGCCCGTAAGCATATTTTCTCCGGGACAACTTATCATAAAGGATTTTACTTTTCCAATTATATATTCTGGAATAATGTTAAACATATCTCTGGATGTCAAATTCTGCCATTGTGGAAAATAAACTCCGTTAATATAAGCTCTTTTTACGAGAGAAAAATCAATATATGGCTCTTCGGGAGGCAGTCCTATTCCAAGCCTGGTATCCATTAATAGACCATCACAAATCCAGTGATAATCGGAATATCCATATTTATTTCTCATTTTATTATTGAGGAAATCTAGGTCTGATACATTACATTTGCCGTCGTTTTCTATCTGTACATAAATGTCTATATCGTCCCCTGGTTTTCCTCTTGCCCGTCCCTGCCAGAGCCAGAAATTTAAAGGTTTTATCCCTGCCTCTGACAGGGTTTCAATCAGGGTCAAAAGGATTCTGTCATGTTTTTCGGATATGTCTTTTACAACTTCTGGATCCACTGGTTTGGCAATAACTATCACCCTTTTTCCGCGTGTAATATACCGCCCTCTGCCTGGAATTGGTTATTGGAAGAAACTGAAAATCCTATGTTTTTTAGATATTCCGCTATAATCTTGCCATCCGCTAAACTATGATGCTCCAGTATTATTTTATCTGTTCGTTCTAAAGCATCGAGCGAATCCTTGTTCAGCAGAATCGGTTTTTCTTCCAGTTCACAATCCATCTTCAATACATCACAATGTGTGATTTTATTTTCA